>SLGQ01000308.1 GCA_007136595.1 Candidatus Sumerlaeota bacterium
ATCTTTTTGTTCTTTCTTCAAGAAGAGAGGGTTTGCCAAATGTGGTACTTGAATGTCAGTATTTCGGCAAGCCTGTTATAGCCACCAGATGTATTCCTGTAATAGAACGATTAATAGACCATGGAAAAAATGGATTTGTTGTTGATGTGGAAGATGTTGATGGTCTTGCAGAGGCGATTTTGAAATTTGAGCAGTTGCAAGGAGAGAAAATATTCAGAGATTCAATAGGTGAATTCATAAGGGTATTTGAGGAAGGTGATAAATGAGAGAAAAAGAACTTGAAAAACTTATCAAAAGCGGAGAAAGTGAAACTGTTGAGTTTAAGGAATCGTTCTCTGAAGGCGTAATAATTTCTCTTGTGGCGTTTGCAAACAAATCCGGCGGTTCGGTTCTTATCGGTGTGGATGATAAAGGAATTGTTTCCGGAATAAATACTGACAAGGAATCAACGCAGAGATGGTTAAATGAAATAAAAACAAAGACTTCACCTTCACTTTTTCCGGATATTGAAGAGATTCAAATAAATGAAAAAAAGATTTTTTACTTCAAAATTGATGAGTTCCCTATCAAACCCGTTTCTTATCAGGGTCGTTATTATAAAAGAGTTAAAAACTCAAATCATCAAATGAATCTTGGCGAGATTTCAGATATGTATTTAAAAACCTTTAATTCGAGCTGGGATTATTATGTTGACGAAGAACACACTCTTGATGACATTTCTTTTGAAAAAATTGAAAAAATAATGACCGCTTTGAAAGAAAGGAGCATGGATATTAAGGAAACTCCTATTGAATTTTTAAAGAAACTTGACCTTATAAAAGACGGAAAACCTACAAAGGGATGTTATCTGCTGTTTCTGAAAGATTTTTCAATTCTTACAACAATAGAGCTCGGAAGATTCCAGACAGAAACTGTTATCAAAGATTCGCATAGATTACAAGGTGATGTTCTGAGTGAAGTTGAAGGAGTGATGGATTTTATTAAAAAGCACATCAATAAAAGAATCGAGTTTGACGGATCAATACAAAATATTGAAATTTGGGACTATCCTCTTGATGCCATAAGAGAGCTTGTTTTAAACATGGTTATCCATCGAGATTATACCAGTTCCTATGACTCTGTTGTTAAAGTTTTTGATAACAGGATCGATTTTTTCAATCCGGGTGGATTTCCTGAAGGGTTGACCGCCGAAAAGTTGTTGAATAATGACTATTCTTCAATGCCGAGAAACAAAAAAATTGCAGATATTGTTAAAAGAATCGGTTGGATTGAAAAATATGGTGCAGGAATAAGAAGAGTAAATGAAGCCTTTGAAAAGGCAGGACTTCAAATACCTGAATACAAAAGCATTCCCGGAGGTGTTCTGGTAAGAGTTTTTGCAAAAAAAGCAGAAACCCCTAAAGAAACCCCTAAAGAAACCCCTAAAAAAACCCCTAAAGAAAATATCACTACCAGTAACCTTGAGAACAGGATTCTCGCAGCAATTATTAATGATAAGTTTATAACAGCACTAAAAATTTCAGAAAAATTAAATATCAGCGTTTATACAGTGCGGGAATACATAGAAAAATTGAAAAAGAAAAACATCTTAAGGCATGTAGGACCTACAAAATCCGGTTATTGGGAAATAATTGTGAAAAAAGGAAGTGATAAATGAAAATACTTTTTGTTTCCCCACTTCCTCCTCCTGCTGCAAGCGGAATAGCTAACTGGACAAAACAACTCCTTAAAGTGCTTGATAAAAGGAGTGTGGACTATGATATTGTTGATACTGCTGTACGGTGGAGAACTCCAACAGATTTAAACTTCCTTAAAAGATTGACAGGTGGAACTCTTCAAGCTTTTTATGTGATTTTCAAAACCATTTTTAAACTTTTTACATATAAGCCGGATGTAGTTCATATTTGCTCAAGCGGCTCGATGTCTTTGTCTAAAGATTGTCTGCTTTTACTGATATTAAAAGTCTTTAGAGCAAAATCTGTTTTTCATGTTCGTATAGGTCGTATTCCGGAACTTAGTGATAAAAAGAACTGGGAGTATAGATTTATCAGAGCCGCAACAAAACTTTCAACAAAAACCGTTCTTATCGACAAAGCAAGTTATGATACTTTGGATAAGGATGGTCTCAGTGACAGAATCGTAAATGTCCCTAATTTTATTGATATTTGTCAGGCAGAAGATGTCGTTCCTTTTGCACAGGGTAAAACCCGGGGCGATGTGAAAAATCTTTTATTTGCCGGGCATGTCATTCCCACAAAAGGCATTTGTGAACTTTTTGAAGCATTGAAATCACTTGAAAACAAAAAGATACTCCTTCATCTGGCGGGTCCGGTTACGGAAAACTTTAAGAAAGAGCTTGATAGTTACGGTATAAATGAAAGAGTTGTTTTCCATGGAGAGGTAAGCAAAGCAGAAGTGCTTTCGCTTATGAAGTTTGCAGATGCATTTGTTTTTCCCACATATACTGAAGGATTTCCCAATGTAATAATGGAAGCAATGATTTGCAGGCTTCCTGTTTTATCAACTCCTGTTGGAGCCATTCCTGAAATACTTGATTTTGATACAGAAACGCCCTGCGGATACAAGTTCGATGTAAGGTCTTCGGAATCTCTGGCTGAAGCTTTGGGGTATTTTTATGATAACGGGAAAGAGTTTGAACTTTTTTCAGAAAGAGCATATAAAAAGGTTTGTGAATATTATTCGTCGGAATCTGTTGTGCAAAAACTTATAGATCTGTGGAGTGTGGTTTAAGTGATGAAAATATCAATAATCACGATTGTCAAAGATGACCCATCAGGCCTTCAAAAAACGATAGAAAGTGTTTTAAGTCAGGACTATAGTGAAATAGAACACATTGTTGTTGACGGCGGCTCGGGAAAAGATACTTTGTCTGTAATAGAAAGATATCAGGATAAAATTTCAAAATTTATTCCCGGTCCTGATCTTGGAAGATATGACGGTATGAACAAAGGTATTAAAGCTGCTACGGGTGATA
>SLGQ01000255.1 GCA_007136595.1 Candidatus Sumerlaeota bacterium
ACGAACTTATTAAAGCTCCATTATTAAGTCTAATTATTTCAGGAGCATGTGCAACCAGACCCAACTTTTCATAAGGTGACCAGGTTTTACCTCCGTCATCTGAAATTGACTGCATAAGCTCTCCCCTGTTTCCGGGAGAAGTTCCAACAGCAGTTCTAACCTGAAGTATCCATCTGTTTTCATCAACAATGTGGAGTGCCGGTTCCTGAAGCCACACATTTGGGGCAACTTCGGCATTAACTCTTTCCATCTCCCAGCTTTTTCCACCATCTTTGCTTATAAAGAAAAAAATGGCGCTTTTAGGAGTTTTCGACATATTCTGCCAGTTTAACGCATTTCCGCCATAAGCGGGAATTATCAGACTCTCTTCAGTTTCAACAACCCTGCTTGATGCGGCATAAACCTTTATTTCTTCACCATCTCTGCTATCTATCCATATTCCGTCATCATTCATTTCAGAAACCGCAGAATAATCAAAATCTCCGGGATCAACCTGTACCGGCTCACCGAATGTTAAGCCATTATCATCAGAAACGGCAAAAAATATACGGTGTATCCACGGCTCGGAATAATCATCAGGGTAACGGTATTTAAACCAGATTAACGCAACTCTTCCGTCTGAAAGCAAAGTTAACGAAGGGTCTCTGTCATCAATTGTTCTGTCATTTATTGCATAATTAAAGTCTTCCCAATTCACACCGTCATTTGAAAACTGGGAAAGAATCCTTCCGCTTTTTTCTGCATGTCCTGAACCTATACGGTAAACAGTCATAAATCTGCCGTTTTGTAACCTGACAACATCAGGAAAAGCAAAATGATTTGAACCGCCTGAACCTATAATTGGATTTTCATTTTCAGGAATTTCAAAAACAAGTGACTGGATCTCCATGACATTTTCATCGCCAAACTCATCCGGATCGCTATCCTGATCAGCAGTATGATCACTGTCCGGAATTTCGGGGTCGTTATTCTCTTTTTTATCTCCGCAGGAAAGAAAAAAGAAAAATAAAACTGATATTGCTGTTAAACATGCTTTTACTGACATACTGTAAACCCTGCACTTTGAATTTCAGGGATCACATTACCTTCAGGAGTATCTGCCGGAAGATAAAGATCGATCTTGCTTGTCGTAAATTGGAAAAGACCTGCATGTCCCTGAGCAATGTTTATTTCGTTCACAGTTAGTGAGCCGTAACCTACTAAAATCACGCAATCAACATTGTTCATCATATCAAAAACCACAAAATTGACTTCATTTTCATCAGTGATCCCGATCGAAAGAACAGCATTTTTTACAACAGCACTTCTTAAAGCACCCATTACAACATAAGGAAGCGTGAAAGCTCCACTTGAAAGGACATAAGATTGCTGAACGAACTGGACAGTCTGAGCATCGTAGAATCCGGCAAGCCAATGTGCATCAGAAAGGGGGTGCGGAATGTGGTATGTCCCTGTTGTCAAAGTAATGCTAGTTGAAAAAAGAGCTGCCGCCCAAAGTTCATTGTTCTGGTTGGCTCCGTAATTAAACGCATCAACACCATTATAAAGATACTCGACCGTAAAAGTTTTAGACGGTATTGAAGCTATCGGTTCATCAGGTTGCGGCTCAATGCAATACTCTGTGTCCCATCCCGTACAGTCATCTTTGCAAGTAGCTTCGCCACCGATATAACCCGGACTGAGATCATAGCAGGGCATTTTGTTTCCGTCACATATTTCTCCGCTTTCAACTATTCCGTTACCGCATTCGGCACCACTACCCTGACCATTTTCATCCGGCTTTTCACCACCACCATCGTCGGGAGTCTCACTTCCGCCATCATCAGGAACCTCACTGCCACCATCATCACCGGTTTCAACCGTTCCCTTATCGGGTTTTTCACTGAGGGAGTCGTCTTCTTCCAAAAGATCGGAATCAGAACTTTCGTCAGAGTCATCCCGGTTAAAAAACTCGGAACAGTCATAACATTCATCCGTTATACATGATACAAAAAATATCATAATCAGAATCAAACCAAAGATTTTCATAATTTTCTCCATTTTTCGATAAACCTCACACACAGAATCATTTTACAGTATTTTTAAGAGATTTCAAAGAAATGTAAAAAAATAAAAGCAACATCTTAATTTTTTTTTGACAATCTTTACAATAAATGTATATATTCCTTGCCCTTTAGGTGGCGAGGTAGCTCAGGTGGCTAGAGCAGCGGACTCATATCCCGCAGGTCGAGTGTTCGAATCACTCTCTCGCTACCATTTTTTTTTGCTCTATGGGATCAAATAAGAACATTATCCTTCACATTCAACTTCTTCAAATTCTTCCTGCTTTTCCATTTCTCTCATCCTGCGATATTCATCTTTCGGAATAAGTTCACCGGTTGTCTCTTTATCAATGAACAGCACTCCGTCGAGATGATCTATTTCATGTTGAAATATTATTGCAGTAAAACCGCTTATATTTTCACTGAACCTGATTGTTTCACCGTTTGCCTGAGGTTTGTCATATTCGACAGTTATGTCAAGCCACCTCTCAACTTTTCCAAATCCGCCCGGAACTGAAAGACACCCTTCCCATCCTTCTTCCATATCTCCCCTTTTTTCCGTTATCAGAGGATTGTAATATATTTCAAAAGGTGTATGTTCTTTATCGAGTCTCTGGACATAGATCACTCTTCTGTTTACACCGACCTGTGGAGCGGCAATACCAACCCCTTTTTCTTCAAGAAGAGCCGCCATCATTCTCTTTTCAAGCATTTCATAACCTTCAGAAAACATCAGTGCCGGCTTAGATTCAGCTCTGAGAACCTCGTCATCCTGTTTTGAATCGTTCAGAAAAACCCGCATTGCAACATCATCAGGTTCAGAATTTATAAAATCAAGTTCCTCCTGAGACAACAAGCCCGGATGAGGAGCTTCAGCCTTATCCGCCGGAGTGGAAGCACACGAAAAAATTGTAACAAAAACAAATAAAACTGTAAAAAACCTTAAAACA
>SLGQ01000269.1 GCA_007136595.1 Candidatus Sumerlaeota bacterium
CCCTTCAGGGGGAGAGGGCAGGGTGAGGGGGAATATCATTCAAAAAAATCCGCACCCCAAACCACCACGCAGCTACCTTGACAAATGGAGAGGATGTCGCCATCAATGCCCGCAACATCGTTTGCCAAAAAGTTGCGAAAAAACCAGACGGACTGCGAAAGAATCCTGTGGCATCATCTGAGAAACCGGAGAATGCTGAATCAAAAATTTCGCCGCCAACATCAAATAGGCCCCTACATCGTTGATTTTGTATGCCTGGATAAACAAATGGTTATCGAACTGGATGGCGGACAGCATAACTCCGAAGAAGGCAGGAAAAATGACCACGAGAGAACCAGCTTTCTACAGAACAGAGGATTCCAAGTCCTGCGGTTCTGGAATAATGATGTGATTCAACAAATTGATTCAGTTGATTAATATTATTAAAAAATGTTTTAATCCCAAAAGTTTTCTCCAATTCTGCATTACAAATTCCCAAGTCACAAAGTTTTTTTTGATTCGATGTAAAATAATCAACAACAACGGGAGATATGCATAATTCCTTAAAATTCATTTATTTATTTTGTCAACTAATTTAGAAACACCATCTATACATTCATTTAAATACACCACTCTTGAATATTGAAGCCGCCATTGCAGTGCGTTGGAGATAGTCAGGTAGCCTTGATCCGGTGTTTTTGAAATAATCTTATCGGCAATTTGGTCTAATGTAACATCATCGGCAGGTATATTTTTGTCACTAAGATATGCTATTATATCTTCCTTGATTGCTCCATCTTTCAGCATCTCTCTGATTCTGAAAGTCGTAGTGTAATCTGCTGTTCTACTTTTCTCAATAAAAGAACAACTAAGAAAATTAAGAATAGCTGTTTCCTTGTCAGGGTCATCAGTTTTCTCGTAAACAAATACAAGCAAATTGTATCCTAAGCCAAATATTTTTTGAGAAGCATCTTTAAACGGACACGAAGATTGAGGCTGTTTTATCGAGGTCACCTTGATATCTGTTAGTATATCTTTACTTGGTAAATCTATCCCCTTTGCCGATGAACCTTTCTCATATTCAAAACCTTCCTCTAAATATTCCTGAAATTTATGCTCAATATAAGTTCCAACAGCCTTTCCATCACTTACTCCATAAAGATCACTGTTTTCATAAGCAGACTCTTTATCACAGAAATCCTTTGCCGCTTTCTTTAATACCTCTATCGTTAACTTCATTTCCTCTCCATCTCCATCTCCTATCTCATAAAAAAATAAAATGTATTGTTACTCGAATCCATTTCAATCATTACTCATATTTTCTATTAATTTCTACTGCAAAGAACATAAAAAAACCTGACTAAATAAATATACAGTTCATCCGTTCCTGTGTCAATAATTTTAACAACAATTTTAACGGCTTTTGTAGGATTAAAATCAGTTACATGTTGGGGATTGTGGGAGATTTAAGAGGTTTTACCGGTTTAAAGCTTTGTGTTCTTGCCTCATTCTTTTTATATTGTTACTATTCATAATCTCCCCAATTTTTGTCTCTTAATTTTTCTGCGAGTTCCGGTGAATTTTCGCAGTCTGTTGCAATGTCCCAAAAGTATTTCTTTGATTGCAACATGCCACCACTTGTTTCTTTAATAAAGTTTGTTTCTTGTCTATTGTCGAGAAGAAACACTTGTAATGGAAATCACCAGCAGTCTCATTAAAACCTTTAATATGTCTGTTAATTTGGTCATTATAAAACCAATCCGTTGTTTTTGTTTCAAAAAAAACTGAAAATGATTTTTGTGTAATGGCTAAGTCTGGAATGCTATCAACAGATTTAGTTTGCTGAGTGAAGGTCGGTCCGACAATTATATTAGCATCCATTTTTAACTAAGATTACTTTTCCTCCACCAATCTCTTTATAGTTTTTATCACTCGCAAAAAAAAGACAGCCATTTGATCAATTTCCTTTGGCACCTGAATGTCTTCAAATATATTTGGTATATGTTTTTTGCCCAGATCAAACTTCTTTTTAAACCTTTTTTCTCTTTTTTCCCAACTATCTGTATCCATCGATGGTTCTAAATGGACAATATGTCTGCTATAAGGATGGAAAGCAACAATATCAAGCTCTGTTTCATAGCCCCCTTTCTTGCATATTTGTCTTTACAAAATAACCTTGGTATTCATACCATTCTTTTATTAAAGTCTCGAGATAATTATTTGCCATATGTTCCCCCTCAGCAACTCAATTTTTATTATTAGATCTCTATTTCACAAATATTTAAGCATACTTATTTCCTTTTTTTCCATTCCGAGACTCTCGTATGCTTTGATTGCTGCTTCATTTTCAGTATTGACGATCAGATTTATAGCGGCAACATCTTTTTCTTTTGCAAGTTCAAGTAAAACTTTCGTCAGCTTTTTAAAAATTCCTGCTCTCCTGTATTTGTTCCCGGTAATAACATTATCAATAAAAAGCACTTTGAATTGACTTTCCAATACCGGCGGTCTATCAACGATATGAGAAATTATCATCCCTGCTAAATCACCACCTTTTTCAGCAACAAGCATGATCGAATTATCTTCTTTGATCTTCTGTCTCCAATAATCAAAACATTTTGGCTTACATCCTTGTTCCGGTTTATACCACTTTTCATCCCATTTTTCATGAAATGACTGCATTTCCCCCCATAATTCAAACATTTGCTCAAAATCACTTTCTGTTACCTTTCGAACAACTATACCTTCCATATCAAACTTCTCCTGCAAAAACAGTTCATTCCTCAACTATCAGCAATATACTTTTTTAGCACTCACCTGTCAACAATCAAAAAACAAACCTGACTATTTTGCATTTGCGTGCGGAGGAAGATAACTTTTTATTTAAATCAAAATCTTTCTCTTTACAAAAAGAAACTTTTATGCTAATCTTTCTTTATAGAGAAAGAAACTTTCTCGAAAATGTTTCTTTATACGGAGGGAAAGATGGAAAGATTGTTGCTAACTTTAG
>SLGQ01000264.1 GCA_007136595.1 Candidatus Sumerlaeota bacterium
AAAGGACCGTCATAATTGATCGAAACATTGTATCTCATCAAGCCGTGAAACTGATTGGTAGCGTTAAAAATTATTGTTAAAGCGGGAACCATCAAAAGGATAAGAATCCGGTTTCTTGTTACTGTATGACTTTTACCCCAGTAAAGAAAAGAAAGTATAAGCCATCCGACCGGCACAATTGTAATGCCGACATATCCAATGTTCACCCAGAACATCTTTGAGTTGAGATTATTGCACCCGTGCTCAAGAAAGTGAGCCAAAGACCAGATCAAAGCCCCTGCCAGAATAAAAAGCAGAGTTTTAATGACAGGGCTTTTCCGGTATTTAAAAAGATAAACGATCAGACCGAAAGAGAGGAAAACCGAAAAAACAAGAGGAATAAAATGGTATGAAAAGCTGAAAACTTCCATGATTTATTTGTTCTCCAAAAGCCACTCAAGATGATCTTTAAAAGACTGTTCAAGTGGAAGCGGTTCAAATCCAAGTTCTTTTTTTGCCTTATCTGACGAGGCTCTTAAGTCACTTTTAAGAATTCTGGCGCTGTCTCTTGTTATGACCGCTTCTTTTTTTGAAAGTTTATAATAGAATTCGGCAAAAAATCCTGCTGTTGACATAAGCCAGTAGGGAAGAGCCACTTTCGGTTTTTTTACACCTGTTATTTTTTCAAGTATTTCCATCATTTCAAAGTTGGTCGCATGATGACCTGTCAGAATATAAAATTCTCCCTGTTTTCCTTTTTCTCCTGCAAGAAGTATCCCCTGAACAACATCTCTGACATCTACCCAGTCAAAGCCGCCGTATCCCGGATAAGCAGGCAGTTTTCCTTTTTTAAAATCGATCATCATGTTGCCCATCTGAGATGGTTTGTAATCATAAGGACCTATTATTCCGACAGGACATACGGTTACAATATTAAGTCCTTCTTTTGCGGCTTCCTGAACAAGCAGAGAGCCTTCCGCTTTTGTAATGCCGTATTCAAGCATCGCTTTTTGCGGATTGAAACCCATTTCTTCAGTTGCAATGACTCCGGCACCGGGATCACCGAGAGCTTCTATTGAACTGACATGGACGATCCTTTCAACATTGCAGGCTTTACATGCTTCGATCACATTTGCAACACCTTCGACATTTACTTTTCTAAGTTTTTTATACATCCCCGGAGTGATGGAAATCCATGCGGCACAATGATAAACAGTTTTTGCACCGTCAAAAGCTCTTTTTAAAGAATCAAGGTCTGTCACATCCCCATTAACTTTTTCACATTCAAGTCCGGCAAGCGGTTTTTGTGAATTTTCTTCTTTGTGAATTAGAACTCTCGGCTTTATACCTCTTTTGTTGAGTTCTCTTACAAGATTGTTTCCCACATGTCCTGAAGCACCTGTTACAACTATCATTTTCCCCTCCAGAAAAAATCAGTACAGAATAGTTTTATATAGTTTTACATCGTCAATATAAACACCTGCCCACTCCTGAACTCCACCGGCATGAAGCACAAACATCAATGAAAAATTGCCGCCTGTTTCATCAAGGTCAACCCTCCCTTGAAAAAAGGTGTATGTGTTATTTTCACTTTTTCCTCTTAAAGCCTGGTGCGGTTCCGGGTTTGAACCGATATAATAATCTCCGAAAAGATCTTTGCCTCCTTCAACTTCAAGAGGGACAGAATGAATTTTAATGTTTGAGCCATCCATTATTCTTGTCATCATACCGTTATATGATCTGGTTGTTCCCACATTGAATCTCACAAAAGCGTAAAACTCTATATAGAGTTGATCATGCTCCTCAAAAACCAGATTAGTATTGTTTCTTGCAGTGTATGTCGTATTTATCAAGTGATCTGTTGAAAGCCCGGTTGCAAGAACTTTGCTCCCACTGTGAGCTGTATTTATCGTGCACCCCCATTCATCATAATTTGGAGCACCGATCTGCCAATTATTTTGAAGTGTCCAATCGTCTGCACTTCCCTCAAAATCATCGTCAATTATCATTTCAAATTTGAAATCTGTAGTAAAATCAAGTTCTCCCAAAGGAGAAGAATCTGCATAAACAACATTCTTTTTTATCAGAATTGAATATTCCTTATCCTGTGAAAAAGGGAATTCAGGTATAAATACGATAGTTTTTTCAGATTCGTTACATGTTATGTTTCCAAGTGGCTGCAGCTCAGTCGGTTTTACAGTTATCTGAAAATTATTAGGGTTATTGA
This sequence comes from Candidatus Sumerlaeota bacterium, assembly GCA_007136595.1. Taxonomy (GTDB): domain Bacteria; phylum UBP6; class UBA1177; order UBA1177; family UBA1177; genus SLGQ01. Next base: position 2,207 of record SLGQ01000264.1, read on the forward strand.
AAGCATTTTCTGTTCCGTCACAAAGAGGTGCTTCAGGAAGAGGAATGACAACCTTTCTGAAATTAATTATGGGATATATCGGATAAACAACGGTTTTAAATGACCATTCATAATCGCTTTCAATTTTATTGCCTGCTTTATCTTCAACATCCCCGATAAGTTTTACAGTATATTCAGTATTTAGTTCAAGAGGAACTTCCCACTGAAAAACAGTATCACTCTCTGTTACTTCAGGTTCTTCTGTAACATCTTCGTCGTTGAGTTTAATTTTGACAGTCCCTTTTTTGACCGGCTCGCTGAAAACAAGTTTGATTTTTTTATCAGGTCTCACATTTTGACCAGTTGGTGCTGTTTCTTCCTCAATTACAAAAGGAGGAGTAAGATCAACTGTTTCAAAGTACCAGTTTTTTGCCTGCTGCATTACCCTGCCGTCCATATCTTTGACCACGGCACCTCTGACAGTCACTTTGTATCTGGTATCACTTTCCCATGTTCTCTCATAGGTAATAAGCGGATCGTCATCATTGCAGGTGACAGTTATTGAAATATCATCGATCAGAACGACATCTTCTGCTGTAATTGTTGTGCAGTCGAGCGGTTTTGAAAAAAGAATTTCAAGGGGTGTGTCAAGATCAACTTCCTTTTCATTTTCTTCAGGTGAAACTGAAACAATAGTAGGAGGAGAATTATCATCACCCGTATCTCCAGTGTCTCCAGTATCTCCAGTGTCTCCAGTATCTCCAGTGTCTCCAGTATCTCCAGTATCTCC
>SLGQ01000160.1 GCA_007136595.1 Candidatus Sumerlaeota bacterium
TAAAAAGCGGCATCTTTCAGTCCAGTCCTCTTATTCCACTCTTCAAGCGCCCTCACCTGCAGATCAATATCCTTAATTTTCACCTCCGGATGAAGAAATGAACTTGAACAGTAAAGACACCTGTTTGGACACCCTTCTACCAGATGCAAAGGAAAAAACTTTAAAGAACCTGCAATGTCTTCAGGAATTTCGGTCATTTCTTTGCCGGATGGATGTTTTCCTTTTATCAAAGCAACATCTTCCATCTCAAAAAACCGGGGGATCAGTGTCGCTGAAATACCGCCAAGAACGATCTGTTTCCCCGGAAATATTCTTTTCACTGTATTTACGGTTTTTATAACAGACCTGTACCAGTATGTCATTCCGGTTGAAACAAGTATTTTGTCGGCACTCTTAATTTCTGAAAGTATCTCTTCCGTCTTTTGATCACTTGCCCCGAACCTGTAAAAATTTCTGGGAATAAAACTTAACGGAGCAGGCTTTTCTATCTCTTTTTTCCAGTATGAGTGCCGTCCCCATGAACGGAATGCCGGGGGAGTCGAAGACAATTCACCGATCCCTTCACCATCAAGCAGATCAACATACTCAACAGTGTGCCCATCTTTTCTCAGGTGTTCAATTACCCTTAAAAGACCAAGCGGAACAGCCCATAAATTATAAGCGGTAAAATCTTCTACCGGAGGATTTATTGCAATTATCTTCATAGATCAGGGATCAAAACTTGAAGTTGTCTGGAAATATTTCTTTTAAAAGAACCCTCTTTTCAATTTCACCACTATCGCTGTTAACAAGAATAACTTCCATCTCAGGATTAAAATCTGACAACACCTGCCTGCAAATACCGCATGGAAAAACTGCTTTCCCGTCAAGTACGGAAGCTATAACGATAGCCCAAATATCCTTTCTACCGACAGTCACAGAATTGAAAAGGGCGATCCTTTCGGCACATACTGTAGCTCCGAAAGAAGAATTTTCAACATTCACACCCTCGAAAATTTCACCCGAACCGGTTATAACAACTGCTCCAACCTTGAACCGGGAGTAAGGCACATGAGCATTTTCCCTCACTTTCAAAGCTCTTTCAACAGCTTTTTTCACTATTTTTTCATCCATCATTTCCCTCAACTATCATGGATACGAATCTGATCATAAGCCTTGAGAACTTTTCTTCAACTGCGACAGCATTTTCTGTCACTTCCTCATGTGTAAGAGGAACAGGAGATATCCCGGCAGCTTGATTCGATATGAAGCTTATCCCTGCAACTTCAATTCCGGAATGTTTTGCAACTATCACTTCGGGAACAGTTGACATTCCAACGGCATCTCCCCCCAGCTTTTCAACCATTCTGACTTCAGCCGGTGTTTCAAACGAAGGTCCTGTCATACCGGCATAAACACCTTCTTTTAAAACGATTGACTCATCCAATGCAGCCTTTTGCAATATAAGTCCCAGCTTTTTACTGTAGGCATTTGACATATCGGGGAAACGGGTTCCGAACTCATCCATGTTTTTCCCTATTAGAGGATTTGTTCCCATAAAGTTTATGTGGTCTCTGATTATCATCAGGTCACCCGCACTGAAGTTCCTGTTCACCCCTCCTGCCGCATTTGTCACTACCAGTTTCTTCACACCCAGCTTCACCAGCACTCTTACAGGGAAAACAACTTCTTCCATGCTGTAGCCTTCATAAAAATGAACCCTTCCCTGCATTATCCAGAAAGTGTCCCCGGTGCCGCTTACTTTGGACAGCACGAGCTTCCCCTTGTGTCCAACTACTGATGAAGTTGGAAATCCGGGAATATCGCTGTAACTGATTTCAAGAAGTTTTTCAGTTTTTTCAGCAAAGTTGCCTAAACCGCTTCCAAGAACCAGAGCAAGTGAAGGGAGCCTGAAACCTCTGTCTTCAACTTTTTGCTTTATATATCCGGATGCGGTGATTATTTTTTCGATCATTAAGGTCTCCGACAAAAGAGTTTACAGATATTTATAGAAAGCTTTGTAAGCCTTATATGTATGATAAATGTCTGCTTTTGATGCCACTTCAAAAGGTGCATGCATTGAAAGAAGAGGTGTGCCGCAGTCAACAACATCCATCCCGTATTCAGCAATGAACATTGCTATCGTTCCGCCACCACCCTGATCCACTTTCCCGAGTTCGGCTGTCTGCCACTTCACTTTATCTTTGTTAAACACTTTCCTGCATTCTGCAACAAACTCAGCATGAGCCTCATTGGAATTACCTTTTCCTCTCACTCCGGTAAACTTTGTAAGACACACACCCCACCCTATTTTGCCGGAATTCAACTTTTCCATTGTTCCCGCCCATTCGGGATCTATACCTGCATTGACATCTGCACTGAGAAATTTGCTATCAGCAAGAGTGTTTAAAAGTGTATTGTAATCACCCTTACCATAAAGATTGATTATTTTATTGACAGCCCGCTCAAGAATATTTGAATTGGCTCCGGCATTACCTTTTGAACCTATCTCTTCTTTGTCAAAGAACATCGCTATCTTGTTTCTTTTGGATTTCCCTGCATCAAAAAGAGCTTCCATTGCGGCATAAGAACAAACTCTGTCATCCTGTCCGTGGGCACCCACAAAACTTCTGTCAAAACCGATATCTCTCGCTTTTCCGGCTGGAACAAGCTGAAGTTCCGAAGAAACAAAATCCTCTTCAGCAAAACCGTATTTTGTGTGAAGATGGTCAAGTATAGCTATTTTTATGGCATCTTTTTCATACTTGAATTTATAAGGAATTGAACCCACAAGAATATTAAGATTTTCCCCCTCTATAACAACACCTGCTTTTTTTTGCATCTGGTCTTGAGCCAAGTGTGGAAGGAGATCATTTATAGTGAAAACAGGATCAGAATCATCTTCACCTATGCAGACATCTATTTTAGTGCCATTTTCAAGCACAACTACACCATGAAGAGCAAGAGCCCTTGTAACCCACTGATACTTTTTAATACCTCCGTAATAATGTGTTTTAAAGTAAGCCATATCTTCCGCTTCATACAATGGATAACCTTTCAGGTCTATTCTCGGTGTATCAATGTGGGCACCAACCATTAAAAACCCGTCAGAAAAATTTGTATCGTTGATCTCAGCAAGAACACATGAAACATTGTCAAAATTAATGAAAAGCTTTTTGTCTCCCTGTTTTGCCTTGGTAATATTTACATAACCATGCCGGGCGGCTTTTTCCTCAATGTACCGAACAGCTTCTCTTTCTGTCTTGGCTTCATCAAGGAAAGACTTGTAACCTTCAGAAAAGTCCATTATTGATTTAAGGTCTTTATCTGTAATACCGTCCCATCCCGATTTTTTTGTGTAAACCAATTTTTTAGGGTCACTGTTTTTTTCATTCTTTTTCATAAAAAATCTCCTTTTTCAAGTTATCAAACAAAGAAAACAGTTAATGATAATCAATAATGAAAAAAATTCACTTTTTTTATTTCAAACATTAGCTTTGTTTCAATTATATTCTCCATAGAGCTAAATTTGTATAATTTTTTTGACTTTACAAAAAAAAATTGATATAGTTTTCAGTCAATGTTTTTTCAACAATGGAGGCTGACATGACTTACTTACCGCTATCCTACTTACTGGGATCAAGAGCAAAAGTGGACATCCTTAGGATTTTAGTTAGCAAACAGAACTTTACCGGCAGGAAAATTGCCACATTAAGCAGCACCAACCCTAACTCTAACAAAAAAGCCCTTGATTTCCTTCTTGAAACAGGACTGATCAACAGAGAGCATGTCGGAAATGCTTTCCATTACAGTTTAAATGAAAACCATCTTCTTTATGACTCTATCATCAATATTTTTAAAGAAGAAGAAAAAACCGTTTCAAAAATAATGAAATCGGCAGGGTCTTTCATTGAAGAGTATGCCCCAAAAACTCTTGCAGGGTTTATTTCATACCTAAAAAGTGACCTGATGCTTACCGTTCTTGCACACTCATTCCCTAAAGAAGAAATGGGAAGATATATTTCAGAAAAAACAGGATTTAAAGTGAGCATTGAACTTATAGACACACTAAACCTCAGTGAAAACGATGTCATCCGGTTTGCTGACAGAACTTATTTCTGGAACAACTATAAAACGATCATGAAGATGATCAATTCCAGAGATATAGTGAAAAGCTTTTTCAACTTCTAAAAAGGGGAGGATACTATGGATAGAAAAAAGATTACCGTCCTTATACTGGATGATGAAGAAAACATTCTTTCCAGTCTTAGAAGGATTTTAGAAGCCAGCGGCTATACGGTCGTAACTAAAAACAAACCTGAAGATGCAATAGACTATGTAAGAAATAACATAGTGCATATTGCACTGCTTGACATTCTCATGCCTAACATGGATGGGATAACTGTTCTTAACATCATTAAAGAAATAAGCGGTCTTACTCAGGTTATTATGATGAGTGCTTACAGTACTGTTGACAGAATAGTTTCTGCACTTGAAAACGGAGCAAACGACTTTCTCTTAAAACCGTTTGATAATATTGATGCTTTTGTAGCGATTGTTGAAGATTCAGAAAACAAGCTTTTAAGATGGCAGAAAATATTATCGGAAACGGGAGCAATCTGACTTGACAACACATCCACAATCGAGGCTCACCCACTTTCCAATTCAGGAAATTGATCTTCCGAGCTCTTTTGCCGTTGATTTTTTAAGCGAGTTTGTCAGAGCTGCGGAATTTGATAAAACGGGGAAACAGTCCAGTCACAGCATTATTGTTTCTTTGATATCCCATAAAATAGGTGAAAAACTAGGGCTTGAAAGAAAAGAGATGAAAGAGCTCTTTTTTGCCGCTCTTCTTCACGATATAGGAGGTATTGCTCAAGCTGAACATATTTCCGAAAAACTTGTCGCCATACCGGATATTTTTGGACAAAAAAATGACTTCTTTATATTTGCCCACTCCCACAGAAGTGAAACCATTTTAAAAAGTTTTCCCACCTTTAGGAAAATAAGTGAAATTGTAAAAAGTCACCATGAGTTTTTTGATGGAGGGGGGTTCCCTTCCGGGTTATCAGGTGAAAAAATCCCTCTGTTTTCAAGAATAATAAGAATCGCAGATACTGTTGATATTCTTTTGAAACTCCATTCTGTTAACAAAAAAGATGATCTCATCAGCCTTTTAAATATTGTAGCCGGAGAAGAATTCGATCCGGCAATATACGGTGTTTTTGCACAACTGATCCAGGAGTCGGATCTTTTTGAAGTTCTTAAAGATCCCAAAGCTGTTGAGCTGGAAATAGAGGCAATAAAAAAATTAATGCCGGACAATTACTACTTTTCAGCTCCTGATACAATAAACCGTTTTTTCAGAACGGTTGCAGTAATGACAGACAATATAACTTCCTATGAAGACACACATTCCCTCAGGGTCGCTGAGTTTGCTGTTAATATTGCTTATCTTTTAAAGCTCGATCCCGATGAGATACTTCTTGTTCGATGGGCATCATTCCTTCACGATATTGGAAAAATAAAAGGAGACCGTTCCGTTTACACAAAGAAAGATAAACTTTCTGAAAGCGAATGGAGTAAAATAAGGGAACATCCTCAAAAATCTTTTGATATAATAAACAAAGTTTCCGGGATGGAAAAAATTGCTTATTATATATTGCATCATCATGAAAATTTTGACGGGTCAGGATATCCTGATAATTTATCTGCTAATAGAATACCGCTTGCTTCAAGAATACTTAGGGTTGCCGATGCCTTTGATGCAATGACAACAGACAGGATATATCACAGGAAAAAAGATTGGCAGAGAGCACTCAAGGAACTTAAAAATTTTTCAGGGACACAGTTCGATCCTGAAATAGTTGAACTTTTCATAGACAATCTTTCTTAGAAATATTTTACGAACACAATTTTGAAAGTTGATATTTTTGTGGATTATTCTATAGAGGTGTCGCCAGCAACTTCCTCTTCGGAGGACTCTTCTTCCTTGGCTTTTTTAGCTGTGGAAGTTTTCTTAGCGGCAGCTTTTTTAGCCGGTTTCTTCTCTTCCTTTTCTTCTTCAGCTGGAGCTTCTTCAACTGGAGCTTCTTCAACTGCTGGAGCTTCTTCAACTGGAGCTTCTTCAACTGTTGGAGCTTCTTCAACTGTTGGAGCTTCTTCAACTGTTGGAGCTTCTTCAACTGCTGGAACTTCTTCAACTGGAGCTTCTTCAACTGCTGGAGCTTCTGCTGCTTTAAAACTATCTGCCAGACTTCCAAGTTTTTCAGGGATCTTTTCCATTTTTGCCGATTCTTCAAGATTCTTTTGAAGCTCTTCATCATCAACAGCTTTGATACTTAAAGAAACTTTTCTGTCTGTATCTGAAATAGTTTTGATGATCACTTCCATAGTGTCACCCGGCTTGTACTCTTTGTTTTCGTCAACAAACTCTGATCTATGGACAAGTCCTTCAATTGTATCAAAAACTTTTACAAAAACACCGAAGTCTGCTGTTTTAACAACTTCAACTGTCACTTTTTCACCGACATTATGCTGATCTTTGAAAATTTTCCAGGGATCTTCCGAAAGCTGCTTTATGCCGAGAGAAAATCTCTGTTTTTCTGCATCAATGTTAAGAACCACAGCTTCAACTTCATCACCTTTTTTGTAGTATTCTGAAGGATGTTTAAGCTTTCTGTCCCAAGTGATATCAGATGTTCTTACAAGTCCGTCTATTCCCTCTTCAACTCCGACAAAAAGTCCGAAATCTGTAATGTTTCTGATAGTTCCTTTAACAACAGTATTGATGGGATATTTTTCTTTGAGTAAATCCCATGGATTAGGTTCTATCTGTTTCATTCCGAGAGAAATTCTTCTGTTTTCGACATCTATTTCAAGAATTTTCACTTCAACTTCATCCCCTATGGCAACCATTTTGTTAGGATGTTTTATTCTTCTTGTCCATGACATTTCAGAAATGTGGATCAATCCCTCTATTCCTTTTTCAAGTTCAACAAAGGCACCGTAATCTTCAAGAGAAACAACTTCTCCCTTAACAACTGTTCCGACACCGTATTTTTCAGCGGCATATATCCATGGATCTTCAGAAATCTGTTTTATTCCAAGACTTACCCTTTCTGAGTCTTTGTCAAATTTAAGGATCTTAACATCAACTTCATCTCCAACCTTGAACATTTCGGAAGGATGGTTAACTCTGCCCCATGACATATCAGTAATATGAAGCAACCCGTCTATTCCGCCAAGATCAACAAAAACACCGTAATAAGTTATGTTTTTAACAAGACCTTTAACGATCGTTCCTTCTACAAGGTTTTCAAGTGTTGACTTTTTAAGCTCCTCTCTCTCTTTTTCAAGGAAATCCCTTCTGGAAATAACTATGTTTCCTTTCTTCTTATCACATTTGATAACCTTGAAATCGAAATTTCTTCCAATAAGTTCATCAACATTTTTAATTGGCCTGAGAGCAACCTGCGAGTTTGGAAGAAAAGCTTTTACTCCTATGTCAACAGCCAATCCGCCATTAACTCTGGCAACTATGGTACCGTTGACAAGAGAACCGTCATCATACGCTTTTTCAACAAATTCCCAAACTTTAAGTTTCTCTGCTTTTTCTTTTGACAGACAGATGTTTCCGCTGTCATCTTCCCATCTGTCAACCACAACTTCAATTTCATCACCGATTTTTAGACTGTCAAACTCTTCATCTGAAAATTCCGACGAAGAAATTACACCATCACTTTTCAGACCGACATCAACAAGAATGAAGTCTTTCCTGATAGCCCTGACTTCACCTCTGCACAGCTCTTCGCTTCCAACTTCTTTGTCACTTGGGAGAAACTCCTCAAGTAAATCTCCAAAACTTTTTTTTGTTTCATCCGTCATTTGTAAATCTACCTCCTAGTTTTATATTCGCCGACCGGATACGGATTACCGGACAAGCGTGAAAGGGATTATAAATTGAGAAGTGCAGTTGTCAACAAAAAAAATATTGACTTAAAACTATAAATTAAGTTACATATTGTGGCTAAAAGGAAGTTGAGTCTATGGAGACTCTTGATGTCACAGTTTAATTTTTGAAATTTAAATAGGTTTGGAGGTTGCTTTGAAAAAACATTCTTTACTGATTTTTATCTTGTTTCTCTTTTTACTCCCCTCATCTCTTTTGGGTGATAATGTTGCGATATTTCCAATAGGGGCTGATCAAAGAAGTGAATGGACACTGGCAAAAGATGTTGACAGGATCGTTGACAGGGACTTAACAAAGATCAGAAACGCAAGGGCTCTTTCTTTCAGGGAACTGCTTTCAGCAACAAACAGGAAAGAACTCGCAAGATGCAGGGCTGACCTTACATGTCATAGAGATGTTTCAACCAAGATCGGAAGAAGAGACATCGACTTTTTTATATTTACGAGGATGCGGTTCGCTGATGGCAGAAGCTTGATCGTACAGTCATATCTTTTTGACAGAAGATACAGCCGTCTTGAAACAATTAATCTTGAACTTGACTACAGATCTTTTGCAGACGAAGTTGCTGACAGACTTATTGAAGAGTGGGACAGAGTTCTTGCCAGACACGCGAGCAGATCAGCTCCCCCTCCAAGAGACCGTTTTGATGATGATTTTGACAGAAGAGATACCAGAAGAAGAGATGATCCCCCCAGAAGAGATGATTCTTATGGCAGACCGGCAACATCAAGAAGACCTGTTGAATCTATGATAGCAGAAGGATTTAAAGCTTATGCTGCAGGAGATATGAGCAGAGCAAAAGCAGCTTTCGGGAAAGCGGCTTCGGCTGATGTTGTTGCAAAAAAACTGTTCAATGCTGTAGATGAAATTGAAAGATTCATGGCAAATGCCAACAATGCAATAAGATCAAAAAGATATGATGAAGCGATCCCCATAATTTCCAGAGCTGAAAGTCTGGATGAATCGATCAGGGATCTTGGGTTAAAATACCGCATGTACTCTCAGGATACGGTTGAAAGAATAACTTATCTTGAACCCACTCCGAAAGAAATGCAGGTTGTAGAAGAGATCCATAAAAGATATTCCGCAAAAACAGCAAAAGCCAGAAAAGCCAGAGTGGCGGCAATAGCAAAAGTGGATAAATGGGTAAACCAGAGGATCAGAGAAAGAGAAGAAAAAATAAAACAATTTCAGGCTGATTCAGAAAAAGCTGCAAAAGAAGAAAAAGTAGAATTTGCAGAACTTAGAAACTCAATAAAAGACCTCAGGTACAAATGGGATCAGGAAGATAGTGAACTGGAACAAAAAATCGTTGCTCTCGAAAACAAACTTACACTTCTTGAACAAAGAGAAAGGGGGGTAGTAAAAGTTTCTACAGAAAAAGAAGAGCAGGCAAGAAAAATGGAACTTGAAGCTGTGAACAAGAAGTATAAAGAGTTGCTTGCCAAACTCAGAAAAGAAAAGGATGCTTTCTATGAAAAACAAAAAGCTGAACTTGAAAAAGGAGCCCAGGATGTTGAACAAAGAGTTATTGCTTTGCAAAAACAGAAAGCTGCAAATGAAGAGAAAATAAAAGAGATCGACAAAAAGATCCTTGCGGCAAATGAAGAATTCGAAAAACAGGAAAGAAAATATACCGGCAGCACTGAAGAAGTAAGATTAAAACAGGAAGATGAAGACAGAAGATTTGCTGTGGAAGTTGAAAAGGAGTACCAGAAAAAGTTTGATGAGCTGAACAAAAAACTGCGGGATTATGATGAAAAAGAAGCTGAAAGAAGAAAAGCTTTAACAGTATATGACAGGGAAGTAGAAGAGTTTTTGATGAAAAATGTTGAACTTATGGGGGCATTCCAGGACGAAGTTGAAAAAGAACGGACAGAACTTGATAAAAAATATAAAGAAAAGAAAGAGAATGTACAAAAAGAAGCGGAAAAAGAATACGAAGAGGGTTTAGCAAAACTGAACAAGGAAAAATCTGAAATAGAAACGAAAATTGCTGAAGAAGAAACACCCGCTTTGAAGAAACAACTTGCCGCCATTGAGAAAAAAATTGCAGCCCACGAAGCAAATAAAGAAGAGTTCATTCAGGAAAAAGTAATGCAGGTAGAGATGGAACATGATATGAAATCTACTGAACTTGATATGAAACTTGTCGGCAGGAACAATGAGCTTCAAAAAGAAAATGAAGCTTTCAGAAAGAAAAAAATGGCTGAAAAAAAGAATGCGGAAGCTGATTTCAACAGATTTCTCAAAAGAAAGGAAGAATTCAAGAAAAGCATCGACAGGCAGATAGAGTTGGCGCAAAAAGATAGAGACAGAACTCTTGAAAACAGAAGAGCAGAAAGAGACAAGCTTGCTGGAACATGGGATAAAGACAGAGCAAAAAGAAAAGCCGCTTTTGATAAAACCATCCAGGTCGATGTAAATCAGAAGGAAAAACTGATAAAGGCTAACGAAAATATTGATGATCAGATAGTGAAGATCAATGACCAGTGGGAAGAAAGAAGCCAGGATATAAGAGTAAGACACCATAATGAAGCTCAGAAGTTTGAAGAAAGTTGGAAAGCAAGGCATGAAAAAACTGAAACTGAGTTTAAAGAAACAAGAGAAGCGGTTGACACAAAATATTCCGACAAACAGCTTGCGGCAAGAGAAGCGCAGAGAAAACAGAAAGTTGCCTGGGAAGAAGAAATACAGTCTTTAAATGAAGAAAAAGAAAGAAGAAGGATCGAAAGACAGGAAACACTGGACAAAAAAAGGAACGATTGGGAAGAAAGACAGGCACAGAGAAAAAGAGATGAAGCTCAAAGGAAAATTGACAGAGAGGATTTCCTTGTGGAGTCAAAAAGGTTAAATGAAGAAGATAGAGCTGAGGCCGCAAGACAAAGGAGAGAGATAGAAAAAAGATTTGAAGATGCTACAAAAGATATCTATGATGCGGAAATTGAAGAGGTGAGAAGAAGGTTTCCCGATGAATACAGAATTACCAGAACAAGAGAGGTTGTCGGAGTCGCCACTAGCGAAAGAATTAAAAGTACCAAAGCCGCTGCTCTTGCTCAGAGTGGACTTTTAAAACTGCAGGATAGAGACATACTTACGGCAAAGAGACATTTTGCTGAAGCTTTATTCATTGACAGAAACAACCAAATAGCCCGGGACGGAATGAGATCCATTGAGCTGACTGCAAAATCAATGTATTGGGAAGCTTTCGGACTCAGAGAATCCGACAGAACTAAAGCAAGAGAGATCTTCAATATTCTCGTTCAGACACTGATGCCTTCAAGTGAATATTTTGTACGGTCAAAAGCGGCTCTTGATCAGCTTTGACAGCAAGAACTTCTAAACCGGAACCATTAAAAACAAAATACTATTCTAACCGGAGTTATTTATGAAAAAAAAAGTTATCGTCATAGGTGCAGGTCCCGGAGGACTTACCTCTGCAATGATACTTGCATCAAAGGGAATGGAAGTAACTCTATATGAACAGAAAAATTATGTCGGGGGAAGAAATGGACACATAAAAAAAGGGGGCTACACCTTCGACATAGGTCCCACTTTTCTTATGATGCTTGATATTCTTGAAGATGTTTTTTCAATATCTGGAAAAAATCTCAGAGATTATGTTAAAATATCTGAGCTCGATCCGA
>SLGQ01000100.1 GCA_007136595.1 Candidatus Sumerlaeota bacterium
ATTCCAAAGGAACATTGCTGGAACTGTAAAAATGACTCCTGCAGCAAGAGATTCGCCCGCTGAACCGATCGTTTGTACCATATTATTTTCGAGAATGGATTCTCTTCTCATAATACCGCGTAAAATTCCCATCGAAATAACTGCCGCAGGGATACTTGCTGAAATTGTGAGTCCCACCTTCAGTCCCAGATATGCATTCGCCCCGCCGAAAACGATAGCTATCAACATACCGAGGATTATAGAAACAGGGGAAAATTCCTTGAGAACCTTTGATGCCGGAATAAAAGGTTTAAAGTTATCTGAATTATTTGCCATTGTTTTACTCCCGGACATTAAAAAAACACTTCCCGGATTTATACGATAAATGTAAATTTAAATCCAGAAAAACGGCAAAGAGGTGGTAAGCCGGAACTATTTTGTTGTGAGTCTCTGATAGTAAGGGTAGTCAATATTGTTGTTAGTATATTGAAATGAGGAGGGTTGGCTGTAAATGTCGTCCAGTATTACCCCCTTTTCCCATGTGCCGAAGCTGACAGAAAAAGGTGATGTGATGGCTCCGTAGTAATAAGTTACACTATCTGAAAATCTTGCACCGATGCTATAGAATTTACCCGATTCAAGAGGAACATTTATTTCACCGGAGCTGATAAAACCGGTTGAACTGGAGCCTGTGCTTGAAACTGAAGTAACAAAAGAATATGTTCCTGTAAGGGTGCTTGCCTCAAAAATTTCAAAAAATATGGTTTTTCCTGATGTGTTTCCCAAATACATTTCTATTTCTGTCAAAGTTTTATCAACTGTGCAGGCATAATAATTTCCTCTGATTCTGTTGCCACCGCTCCAGTTTGTATTTGTGCTTCCGACAGTATCAACAACTGGAGTTTCTCCAGGATCTGCAGGATCACCTGCACAGTCATCTGACCATGTTACACCTCCTGTAAGGGTTCCGTCAAGATTGTTTCCCGATGAATCATAAGCAGTTATGCCGCTTCCCTCATCAAAATACCATAGTGCAACAGTTGAAGCATCGTTGTATAAAACAGTTTCAGGGGTAAAAGCACCGGAATATCTGGCAATGGATGAAATTTTGATCTGATCTATAAGTCCGTTAAAATAAGAAGGTGTTGAAGATCTCCGTGAACCGATGAAAAAAGATTCGTTGACAATTCTCGGATTAAACTGAGCAGCAGTAGTTTCCTCAGGCAATCCGTTAATATACATATTTAAATATTCGCCATTTTTTTCAAGAGCAATGTGATACCATTCATCTACAGGTACAGTACTGCCGGAATTAACTGTGTACCAACCGGAAGCGGAAGTCTCATAGTACATCCCGCCATAAGGATAATTGCTGGTGCCGCTTCTTGCATACAAATAATATCCCGGAGCAGTAGTTATCCCTCCTTTTCTGAAAATAGGCTGCTGAAATGTGGAAGGTCTTCTCTTTATCCATGCTTCAACAGTCCAGTGAGAACCAAGATTCAGTAAAGCATTATGAATAACTTCAACATAGCCGGAAGAGCCGTCAAGATCTATTGAACCACATGCCGGTTCTCCAGTGTCTCCAGTATCTCCAGTATCTCCAGTATCTCCAGTATCTCCAGTGTCTCCTGTATCTCCTGTATCTCCTGTATCTCCTGTATCTCCTGTATCTCCTGTATCTCCTGTATCTCCAGTGTCTCCAGTGTCTCCAGTGTCTCCAGTGTCTCCAGTATCTCCAGTGTCTCCAGTGTCTCCAGTGTCTCCAGTATTTCCAGTATTTCCAGTGTCTTTTTCACTGCATGTGACTGTATCATAACCTGAGCAGTCATCAAGACATCTTGCTTTTCCAGCTTCATAAAGATCAGGGTCTATATCCACACAATCTTCAAGTCCGCCGTCACAAACTTCATCTCCTTCAACAATGCCGTTCCCGCACACATAAGGATTTTCTTCACATGTCAAGGTGTCCCATTCAAGGCAATTATCTTTGCATCTTGCTCTTCCGCTCACATATTTTTGAGAATCGATTTCAACACAGTCTATCAGATTCCCGTCACATAGTTCACCTTCATCAACAATTCCATCCCCGCATGTTTCAGGGATAACTTTTTCATCCGGGGCATCGATTTCATCATTCATTTCATAGTCGGTATCAGTATCGGAAAATTCGTGGTCATTTTCTTCACCTGTACTTGTTTTCGTTTTTACACTGCCACCGCAACTTGTTGTAAAAATAAAAATTGAAGCAGCACAAAACAAAAATGCTGTAAACACTACCCTTTTTAAAAACATTTTTTCCCCTCCGGATATAAATGAATTGTTCTGTGGATTTATACGGAATTTAAGAAAAAAATCAACAATAAACTGGATATATGGTGTTGAAATATTTATAATTTGGAGGATTTTGCCGGAGGTTAAAATATGAAAAAATGGTTTTTTTTATTGCTGACCGTTATTGTTCCGTTATTTTTTCTTGTTTCTGATCAGGATGAAGAAGATGTCGAGGAATCAAAGATCGGAAGCGTATTCATTAATGAAAATCATGTTGAGTGTCAGAAGTTTTGCGGAGCGGACGAGGATTGCAAGCTTTGCCGCAAATCAAGGTTTTGCGGACCTAAATTCAGAAGAATGAAGCTTTTCAGTGGCAGCAGAGGACGAAGTTTTTCAGCATGTGCTCCTGTTAAAAGTGATAACCTTGAAGCTTGTCAACAGTTTTGCAAAGATGATTACCGTTGCTCTTTTTGCTGGCCCACAATAAATTGCGGGGTCGGTTTTGTGAATCTTCAATCTTTCCGGGGAAAAGGGACAAACTGGTATGCCTGTCAAAAGATAAGGTCTATTAATCTTGTATGGCCTAAAAAAATGAGAATAAAACCGGAACACAGATATCTTGTTGTTTCAGTAGGTGGCTATGGAGGTATTTTCAGTCATGATGGAATAGAGTGGTTCTGTGATGTAAATTTAACTCCTGAAGTTGCTCCTGAAGCTTTGTGTATAAATTCTTACGGCAGGCCTAGAACTGCCACATGGCTTCTTGCTGAAAACATAAAAAACACAGTTATTCTCATGGAAAGGGTGACAGGTGTTAAACCTAAAGTGATCTTAATAGGGAAAAGCATGGGGGGATGCAAGCTTCACCATGCAATAGCTGAAGATAAAGGGGGGAAAGTAACGGGACTGGGAGATTTGGATGTTGAAATGTTCATAGGTGTTGATATGTCCTGTACTGTAAAAAGACATTTTGAAGATCCGGACGACATTCTTGAATTTGACAGAAACATAAAAGAACTCTGGAATTTTTATCAGCTTCATCCGGAAACAACTCAGACAGGACACCGTGCCCATTTCAGAGGTGAACCTTTTGATCCTGCAATACATATAGATGTAAACAACGAAGGTTTTGATGCAAAAACAATGAAGAAAATTCCTGCCGCTTCTCCCGAACAAGTTCTTTGCGACAATGTTTCACATCTTAACATTGATAACTGCGAAAACCTGCTTGACACCATACTTGAAATGGTTTTGGGAAAGATCAGAGAATAGTGGTTCTGTTTCAGAAATTGTTGAAATAAAGATTAGGCAAATTTTAGGTAGAAGGGACAAGTGCCCCAAGCCATTTTTTTACATCAAAGTAAAATTTCTCAGGTTTATTGATAGATACGCTGTGAGATGTTTCAGAGTAAAAAGGGAAGACGATGTTGATTTCAGTTCCGTCTTTAAATATGACAGTGAATTCTTCCCCGTTCTCAACAACATTTTCAACTTGGTCGTAATGGAGCAGGGAGGGTGGTATTCCTGGACTGTAAATAACAATGTCTTCTTCTGCGTTTGTTATAAATGTTTCAACTTCTCTTATGTTTTCAAGAAACATATCCCCGTTTCCCTTGCTGTATGGAGAAAAGTCAAAGTAGTAAAACATTCTTGTTACAATACTGTTGAGTCCGATATAATATTCATCATATCTTTCAAGTTGTCCGAAAGTTTCTTCAAGGTTCCCGCTTGATAAAAGTCTGTAATACTGTTCATTATAGAGCAGCTCCGTTTTTATGGAATCGGGAATGAACCGGTTATCGAATCCTTCACCCGCAAGATTCAGGGTTGTGGTGTTTCCGGGATGTCTGAATGCACCTTCACGGTTTTTTGCATACATCCACTTGATCTCTCTGGGATCGTTCAATATCAG
Organism: Candidatus Sumerlaeota bacterium; assembly: GCA_007136595.1. Taxonomy (GTDB): domain Bacteria; phylum UBP6; class UBA1177; order UBA1177; family UBA1177; genus SLGQ01. The sequence goes on from SLGQ01000100.1 coordinate 4,166, forward strand.
CTTTTCCATTGTATCTATATCTGTCATTTTTTCACTTGCGACACCTACATACTCAAAAAGCCAGTTAAATTCTTTTCTGTATCTGTACATATCCCTTTTTGCTTTTTGAACATAGTTCAATGCGTTATTGTGAGGTCTGCATTGAAAATCATATTGATGGCAGGGAGTGAATTTAATTCCTGTTTCAGCTTCAATTTCATACATCGGACCCGGTTTCTGTTCAAGAATTTTACCTGACTCATTGAATTGATCATGTCCGGCAACAAGAGGTTGAACAAGTATCTGGTGAGAAAACTGCTTTTTTACCATTTCTGTTGCGGCAGGTTCCGATGTTCCCGAATGTATGTATGAATAGTGGGCTTTAATTTCGTTAAACAGCTTTTCGTCATAGTAACCCCTTTTCCCTGAAGCATACTCATTTACATTTAAAAGGATATTAAGCATTGCCGTTACCCTTGTTCCTCCGTAGCTTTGTCCCACAAGGATCACAGGGTTTGAGATAATTGCCCTGTTTTGGGAAAGTACTCTTAAAACCACCCGGATAAAGTCTGCCGCATCAATGAAAACATTGAAGGCGGAAGAGGAATATTCACTGCTTCTTGCTCTCCCGTCCTCAGGGTTGTCTATCATTCCGTAAGAAAACCCGGTTTGTCTGGCATCAATATAAAGAAGATTGCCCATTTGAGTCCAGCTGTATTCATTTTCAATGACCCCATCCTGTGAAAAAGCCTGATCTCCGGTCATTTTTGAAGTGTTGTATGTAAACAGTATCGCTGAAGATGCACCGGGACCGCCATTAAAAAAAACAAAAAGAGGTTTTTCTTCGGGATTTTCATCGGCAGGTTGAAAATTGTACCATATTCTGGATTTTCCTGCTGAATGTTTTGCACCGTTAAAAGTATAGTCAACAGCTTCAAGTTCAATGAACCCCGATCTGAAAACGGGCGTTTCATAAAAAATTTCATCATCATCACTTTCTTCATCCGGTGTTTCGTGACCGTTGTCACTGTCTTCCATTTCATTGTCGCTCAATTCTTCATCGGTGAACTCTTCATCAAGTTCAATTTCAGAGTGATCGGGAAGTTCGTTTTCTAAATCGTTTTTCGGGGATGAAGTTTTATTTGAGCACGAAACGACCATTAAAAAACAGATAATAAGTATAATTACAGTAAAAGATATTTTCTTCATTTTTTTATTCCGTTAATTAAATTCATTGGGGTACAGAAGTGCCTGTTCAGGGAAAAGTTCGGCACTTCTTTCTCTTATTGTTCTGCAGTCCCAATCGGGATCGACCCTTTTGTATATGAATATGCTTTCATTAGGGTCTCCATCCGGATATGTCGGAGCGCCACTTCTCATGGCAGGGTTGTCTGTCCATAAAACTTTTTGATCTTCAAACCATGTAACAACTCCCCGTATATTTCCGCCCTGATCGATATAGCCGTTGAGTTCGGTGCTTACTTTCTGTACCACTTCAGCGTCTCCGCTTATCACTCCTCTTGAGTGCATGAGAATACCGTTTTTGTTTGTGTTGTCAGGATCAAAAACATTATGAGCGTTTATATCTGTAGGAAGAGGATCGTTTTCAGGATCTTCAAGATGACATGACCTTACTTCCCATATTTTAGGCTGATAAAAGACCACTTCACCGTTTTGAACTGATATGGTTGCATTCTTTTCTACGATATCAAGAGCTTCTGCAAAAGAATCGGGTATTACCGGAGTTAAAAGAGCTGAATCAATTCCTACTTTAAGCCTGCACATTTCATTGTAACTGATCAATTCTTCTCCGTTTTGTTCCATATCAACTTTTGTCACCATAACTGCCCAGGCAACCGGAGGATCGATAAGAGGCGGTTTTGCCCGTCCTTTAAATATCATCAGTTTTACCCATCTTCCGGATATGTCGGGAAGATGGTCATCGTCATGCAATTCCATATCTTCGTCCGGGAAATATATTATATCATCAGGTTCCATTGACTCATCAACAGTTTCTGCTGCAAGGTCAGGTTTTTTAACCCTGTCGGGATTTTCTTCTTCGGGAGCTTCATCTATCTCTTCCATTTCATCTTCACTTGACAGTTCTCCGCCATTTCCTCCGTAACTGCATGATCCGATTATAAAAAGAAAAAGGAAGTAATAGTAAAGAAAACCGTTGTTTTTGAATTTAATGATCAGGTGCATTTTTTCCTCTATTTCAGTGACTCTGATATTTTTATTTTAAAGCTGTTTTTAAGTCTTACCTGAGTAAGAAACCTGTTATATATTTCATCCTCATCGAAGTCAGATCTGTTAAATATCCGTCCACCTGCCATATCGATGTGTCCTCCACCCGATCCTATACCGCTTAAAGCCTCCTGGATCATATAGTGTGCCGGAAGTTCTGTCGATTTGCTTCTTACTGAAAATATGATCTCATCAAGATATTTGCTGGACAATGCGACAAAATCAATTTCGTCAAGGGTCATTATGAAATCTGAAAGTATTGCAAGGAGATTTTTGTTGCAGCCATTGTTAAAATGACAGTAAGCAAAATTATGGTGAACTTTAAGATTTTCAAGCAGATGTCGATGATGGGGCAGATCTTCAAGTTTTATGGAGCTTTTTATAAGAGAATTGACAAAAGCTGTGTCACTTATCCTGTGGAGTATGGTAAAAGTTTCAATATCCATAAGGTTTACATTCCTTGAAAGCTGGTGCGTATCAAAACTTATTCCGGCATGGAAAGCTGTTGCAACTTCCATGGAAGGTTCAAGCTTGATTTCAGCATAATAAGAAAAAATTATAGTTGCACAGGCACCGTAATCACTCCTGATATCGCAAAATTTAACATCTTCGGGAACATCACCCTGATGATGATCGACAACTGCCAGAACTTTACTTTTAAGTTCAGCCACATTTCTGCTCCCTTTTGTCCCGTCAACAATGACAGTGCAGTCATCGGTATCTATTTCATAATAGCTGTGATGTTTAAGTTCTATCCCCAGTTTATCTATCATTTTCTGAAGAGAATCTCTTAATATCTCACCATGATATATTATGTCCGACTCGATTTTATAGTGTTTCAGAAGTTGCTGCAGTCCGAAAGATGCTGCGACAGCATCATGGTCAGGATAGTTATGTGTCTGAATGAACACCCTTTTTTGCTTTTTTAGCAGTTTGATGAGCTGTTTTACTTTTGCCATTTAATTCCTGTTCATTTTGCTGTTAAGTTCCTGAAATCATTGCCGCTTGGGTTTTGAAAAACTCTAAGTCCGAAATATTCAACTGATGCGAGAAGATGGTCAAAAATATCGGATTGAACAGCTTCATATTCGACCCATTCAGTAGTTGCAGTAAAAACATAGACCTGTAAAGGAAGCCCATATTCATCCGGAGAAAGTTGCCTTACTATAGTTATCATATCTTTTCTGAGATCGGTTCTCTGCTCTATATATCTTTTTATATATTGCCTGAATGTCCCTATGTTGGTGAGTCTTCTTCCATTTACCGGCATTGCCGTATCAGCATTATGTTCACTGTTCCATTTTTCAATTTCTTTCGTTCTTTCTTCGAGATAATCGCTTATAAGTTGAATTTTTTTCAGTTCCGCTATTTCATTTTCGCTCAGATAGTGAATGCTCGACATGTCGATATTGATATTTCTGCATATTCTTCTTCCACCTGATTCGACCATTCCTCTCCAGTTGGTAAAACTTTCTTCAAGGAATTTATGGGTCGGAATGCTTACTATGGTTCTGTCCCAGTTTTGTACCTTTACAGAATGAAGAGCTATGTCAATGACATCTCCATCCGCATCGTATTTTGACATGACTATCCAGTCACCTTTTTTGATCGAATTATTTGAAATTATCTGAATGCCGGCAACAAACCCTAGAATAGTATCCCGGAAAATAAGCATCAGGATGGCTGTCATTGCCCCGAGGCCGCTTAATAGAAGAGCAGGGGATTTTTCAATTATTATAGAAACTATAACAATGATACCCATAAGGTAAACAAGTAAAACTACTATCTGGATGATCCCTTTAAGCGGTTTTTCCTTTGATATTTCAAAAGATTCATAAATTTCAAGAAATGCGTTGGTCAAAGATTTGAAAACAGTAAGAATAGTGAACACGATATAGGAAAGGGCAATTTTTTTTATGATGTTTTCTCCTTCGGGGAAAACAAAAGACATCGAATGAATGGCGATAGCCGGAGCAATATTGGCAAGTCGTGAAAAAACTTTCTTTTCATAAAGGGTATCGTCCCAGTTATTTTTTGTCTTTTTAACCGTGTATTTGACCGCAGTGTTTACAAATTTTCTTGCAATTAACCATATAGAAAAAGATAGGACGGCAATAATGGCTGTATTGTAAATGTATGAAAACCATATATTGTCTTTTAGTAACTGTTCGAAAGTGCCGGGCAAAAAAGAATCAAAAAACAAACTCATATCACCTCCTGAAAAAAACCACTGAATTATAGAGTGTAACGCATCTAAAATCAACAGCACGGAAAAAATCTTTTTTTTTATTGACAAAATAGTTGACCTGAGATGATGAATAGTTAGATTATTTGGTATTAACTTGTTTTTTTGCCGGAGGTGTCATGCAAAGAATTATACTTCTTTTAACCGTAACTTTATCACTTCTTGTTGCCGCCTGTGCTTCAAATCCTGCACAGCTTTTTGAAAGAGGGAATGCTTTAAAAGAAGAAGATAAAGAAAGAGCAAGAGGTTTTTTTGAAAGAGCTTGTGAAGAAGATCACATTGAAGCATGTTACGAAGCGGCTCTTTTGTGGCAGAAAGGTGATGGAATAAGTGAGGAAAACACAAAAGCCAGAAACCTGTTCAGAAAAGCTTGTGATTCAGAACACAATGAATCATGTTTCATCCTTGCAGATATGTGGGCACATGGAAAGGGAGGTGTCTATCAGGACAGCATGTCGGCATTCAGCCTTTACAAGGTTCTTTGCAACAGAGGTTTCGGAAAAGGATGCCGGGGAATGGCTGAAATGTATGCCAAAGGTGTTGCATCCATAGAAAAAGATATTGAAAAAGCAAAGTCTCTGTTCGATAAAGCCTGCATGAAAGGTGACCTTCAAACTTGTGTTGATCTTGGTCAGACATGGTCAAAACTTTTTGATGATCCGGAAGGTTTTGCCAATATGGAAAAATACTGGGGAAAAGCCTGCGATGAAGGAATGTATGAAATTTGCATAAGATTTGCCGATATGATCGTATTGCGTAAACCGAGAGAAGAAAGGGCGAGACTGTCCAAAAGATATTACGATGCCGCATGTAACGGCGGTGTTGTTACTGCCTGTTACAGCTATGCAAGAACTGTCGTTGAAAATTCCGATCTTGGGGCAAATGTTGAGGCGGAAGTAAAACCGTACTATGAAAAAGCATGTGAGCAGGAACATCCTGAATCATGTTATTACCTCGGTGTTTATCTGAGCGAAAAATATGGTGAAACACTTGAGCTTGATAAATTGCGGGAAATGTACAAATACTACGACCTTTCCTGTTCAAACGGTTTTCAAATTGCCTGTACAAGTGCAGTCTCACTTAAAAACACTATTGAGGAACAGGAAGAAGCTTTAAGGAAAGAAGAGGAAGACAGGTTAAGAGCTGAAGAAGATGCAAGACTTGAAGAAGAAAGAAGAATAGAGGCAGAAAAGGAAATGCTCAGACTTGAAAGAGAAAGAGCAGAACTTGAAGCTGAACTGGCTGAAGATGAAAGGCGCAGAGAAGAGGAAGAATTCAGAAGAATGGAAGAGGAAAGATATGTTGATGATCCCCTTCCTGCCCGTGACTATGATGACGGATTTGATGATATGTTCGACGATGAGCCCTCATCCCCTCCGCCTTCTGATTTTGATGATTTTGACTTTGATCCTGCTCCGGCACCCTCTTATGATGATGACGATGATGACTGGGGTTTTGGAGGAAGTGAAGAAGAGGAGGAAGAAGAGGAGGAAAGAAGAAGGAGTCCTGAAGAGGAACTTGAGGATCTTCTCGGTTTCTAAAAAAGAATTCTCATAAGAAAAGGAAATGCCACAAATGTTCCGATGGAACTTCCTATAGAGGAAAAGAGGGATACAAGAAGTGCTCTTGTGAGTCTGTTCCTCCACCATCCTTTCCAGTGCATGGTATCTTTGGAAACATTTTCAAAATCTTCAACGAGCGGTTTTACAACATAAAGCTGGACAAGTCCCGTAACAATTCCAGCTCCAATAGTGGGATTAAGACTGGTAATCGGAGCAGCGGCAAATCCGGCAAGAACGGTCAATGGGTGTCCAAGTGCTGCAACACACCCTAGAGCGGAAAGAACACCGTTAATTACTATCCAGTAAATTGCAGCAATACCGGTTGTTTTGGCATCTCCGGTTGCAAAACCCCATATAAACATAAAAGCAACTATTGCAGGAATTATCCATGGCAGGTATCTATATATGTTTGAAGATGGCGGAATATTCTCAACTTCTGTCATCTCACTTCTTTTCACTTCCCCTTTTTTTATTCTCTCAATGATCCCTGGCACATGTGCCGCACCTACAACGGCAACAGTTGTTTCCCCAAGATTGTTTACTATGTTTCCGGCAAGATAGAGGTCTCTTTCATCAAGTATAACCTTTTTCACAGAGGGAAATTCTGCTCCCATTTCTTTAATGAGCTGCATCAGCATGTCACCCTTTTTGAGTTCTTCTATCCCGTCTTTGTCAATATCGCTCTCGCTCCCGATAAGCAGTCCACCGAACATTTTGAGTTTTTCTTTTAAGGTCATAGAACGGATAGTTCTTTTAAGTGTAATGCTTATATCTCTGTCGGCATTGACAATGATCATTCCTTTTTCGTCTGCGATCTCAATTGCTCTCTTAAATTCTGAACCGGGCTGTATCCCTGTCTTTTCAGCCATTTTTTTCTGATATCCGGAGAGGAGAAGCTGTGCAGTAAAAAAGAGTACTTTCCCGTTTTTAAAAATTTCAAATATGTCGGTCTGCTGAAACCTTTTGCGGTTTTTGAGCATTTCATATCTGTTGTGATCAAGTTCTACTGCAACAGTATCAGGAGAAACAGCTTCGATCATATCTTCAACAAGATTTACAGATTCTTCTGAAATGTGTGCCGTTCCGATAAGGTAGAGAACCTTTCCGTTAGAAAATTCTATTCTGTCAACATTGGGCTTAAAATCTTCAATTGTCCTGATTTCAGAATCCATTTTTTTTCTCCGTTTTATCCGGAACCACCCGATGATTAGTATTCAGTTGAGATTGTTTGTCAAAAATATTTTGAAAATTATTAAAGATTTTTTCTTTCAGATGTTGCTCTCCGATGTTTTTTATTTTTGCAGCAAGAGCATATATTTTGAGAATATCTGATGCTTCACTGTAAGTTTTCCCCTTAAAAGGCTGATAAGGTGCATCAGTTTCAAGAAG
>SLGQ01000096.1 GCA_007136595.1 Candidatus Sumerlaeota bacterium
TTTCCTTTCAGGAGTTTTCTTTGCAGGAGTTTTCTTTTCAGGAGTTTTCTTTTCAGGAGTTTTCCTTTCAGGAGTTTTCCTTTCAGGAGTTTTCTTTTCAGGAACATCCGGAATATCATCAAGATCTTTATATTTTTCTCCGGAGACCTCTTCTTCTATGAAAGGTTTCACCATCTTTTTAACCGATTCTTTCATAGTTGAATAAAAAGCTTTGAAGATCGCCGGTGATTTTGGTGAACTTTCGATCATTTCATCGATCTTTTTAGAAGTTTCAATTATCAGCTCCTTTTTTGCTTTCATTTTTTCATTGCCTTCAACCATCTGGTCAACTTTTTTTATTCCACCGGACAACTCTTCTTTGAAAGCTGCAAACTGTTCTGAAGTTAACACAGACTTTAACAATTCTTCTAAACCTTTTTTCATAAACTCCCTCTTTACTTGAACTCAATGTAGTTTTTCAAACTGAATTCTCTTACATGCTTAAGCAACGGATCGACATCCAGAAGACTTCCTCCATCCAATGCCCATTGGTAGGCAATTTCCTTTATTGAACCGATTATGGAATAAGCAAGCAATCTGGGATTGATATTATTGGATATCTCTCCGCATTTTTGAAGCATTATCAACGCCCCTTCAACATACTCAACAAGTTTCGCATAAAAAAGTAGAAGCTGATGGTCGAACTCATTATCAAGCCCGACTGCTTCACTGACTATGATCTTTGTGAGATCCCTGTTCTGAACAATAATTTCAGCGAACTTGCGGATATTGCGGTCAAACTGTTCAGTCAAAGGTTCATCGAGACTGAACATTCTAATGTTTTCAAGCATTGATGATGAAAAATCACTTATGAGGGTTTCGAATATATCTCTTTTGTTATTAAAATAGAGGTATATCGTTCCCCTTGCAACATCTGCTTTTTCACAAATATCAGTTATACTTGTGGCATGATAACCTTTTTTTGAAAACACTTTGCTTGAAGCAAGCAATATCTGCTGTTTTCTTGATACTTTTCTTGAATTTCTCATAATCTTTTATATCAATTTGGATAAAATCCTGTAAAAAGGTGCAATATATTCGTTTGAAGCTCCTATCGATCTTAAGTATTCCACTTTACTCTCAAAGTTATCTCTCATAATATCAAGATAAAGATCGTTCTCTTCAACTTTGCTGACATCAAAAACCGTATCATAATCTTTCCTGATGTTTTTGAACACATTTTTATCAGGAACAAAAAATCCCGGAACAAGTTTCCATTCTTTCCACTTAACTTCCCCTTTAGCAACTTTGTGGTATGCAGAAAGAATTATGTCATTTGACACCTCTGTTTTTTTGCTGCCCGCACCTATGAAACATCCAGTGTTAAATATAAGCAGTTTCGGTTTTATTTTTTTGACAGCTTTATCCAGCACCTCAAGTTCTTTATTTATGTCCCATACAGCATAGGGGTTTGCACCCGGAATGATTTTCATGTCACCGCAACAGTCACATTCATGGGAATACGATAACCAGAGTGAAACGATCATCGGAAGATCTTTGACCATACTTACAGGAGGCATTGTTTCATCTTTTGTAAGAAAAACAAAATATTCCGGAAGGCTGAGATCTTTTTCTTCCTGTTCAAAAGCGGTCATTAAAGTTCCTGCCGGACCGAGAATATCATTTGTCAGAACAAATTTGTTCCCTTTTTCATTTTTTTCAACAGGAAGATTTTCGGCTGACAACAGATCGAACTTCGATCCGAAAGCAGATTTCACACTGTTTACAGAACCTGCGAAAGTATCTGCAAAAGAAACAGTCGCTTTTTTTCTTCCCTGAATATTGCTCAGTAAAACAACCCCGGAGTTGCCACTTAAAAAAGCTGCTTCATTTTTTCCTTTAAGTTTGTCACTGTGGGCATTGAGTCCGAAAAATGATCTTTCGCAACAGTCAACCCCTAATGTGAGATATGTGGTATCAAGCGGTTTGCTGTTTTTGAGGATTCTCAGTGTCTTGGCAACTCCATTTACAGGAAGTGCATCACAACAGTTAATTGCCGTATTCCATGCAAGAACTTTAACAGCTTTTCTTACTTCAGAAAAACTTTTTGCTCCGAGTAGAAAAGCTGTATTTGTATCGGTATCATAGATCATCATGATCCTTGGCGGCTCAATTTCACAACATTCCTTTCCACCGGATTTCCAGTAAAGCCACTCTTCGTTGACCCAGTCAGGAAAACAAACTATCCTTATTGCCGGCATATCTATTTTTTTGCTTTTTGAATAAGCTTTTTCATTTTTTTCGTCACACGGATAGTAATGCAAAGCAAAATCATACGCCATTTTAGCATAATGAGAAGGAACCGTGATCTTTAAAAGAAAATTAAATTCTGTGTTATCAGAAAGATATGCCTGCTGAGTCACCATTTCTCTTTGCATAAGTTCATAGCTTGCTTCTCTTACAACATCTGTGAGATATTCTTTTTCTTCTTTCAATTCCGGCGAACAACACACCTCATCGGAAGAAGGGACTGTTCTTACAGCCCAGTTTGCAGTTAAGACATCTTCTCCCGTAAAAGAAACCAGTATATTCTCATCAGATTTCCCCTTTACTTTTTCATCACTTACAACAACACTCGGCTGCTGTAACGCCAAAGAGTAAAGCTCGCTCAGTTCCGGTTCGCTGTTTGCCGGAGAATTCATCAGTGTAACAGCTAACGCCTGAATCTCGGAAATGTTCTTTTTCATCTCATTTTTAAGACTGTCAATTGTGCTCATTTAGGTTACCCCTTAATATTATTAGACAAAAAAACTAAAGCACTTCATTATACAAAAAACAACAGACAATATCAAAAAAATATCACAATTAATTGAAAAATTATTATATTTTACAACTTTTTAACTTGAGTTGCACTTGCTATTTGTGTAAATGCGTTTATAATATTACTGGTCGTTTCTTAACCTGATCGAGGAGGAGAGGATGAAAAAAA
>SLGQ01000300.1 GCA_007136595.1 Candidatus Sumerlaeota bacterium
CAAAAAAAAATTACTGCGCATCTGTGTTAACATAAGTTCCCTGAAATTTATTAAAGGATAATTTGGACGAATTTGAAACTTAAAAACTTTTTGAAATAAACATCCAGGGATAACCCCGTAAATGGTATTAGTTAGATGTGATTGCCTCGATTCAAGAATAAAGGAAAATATAATGCTCAATTACAATAATTGTTATGATGGAAAAGATGCTTGAACAAATTGTGGAACTATTAAAAGCGCATGGTCTTTCAGAGAAAGAGATCCGGAAAGTTGAGTTTCTGAAAAACACAGGACTTCCCTCGAAAGAAACCAGTTTACTAAATGATGATAATAAAGGAAGTAAGCCACTTTTCGAGCTATACGATGAAATAATGGCGTTAGTCAAGGGAGCGAAAAGTTCAGAGTGCTTAATATCAAGCGGATATAAAACACTTGACGATCGACTGGGTGGTGGGATATTCCCTGGAGAATTGTTTGTTATAGGGGGCAGACCAGGGATGGGTAAAACTCAGTTTGCAGTTAATCTTGCAGTTAATGCATCAAAAAAACTGCCGGTTCTTTATTTCTCTTATGACCTTTCAGAAACCTTACTTACAAAACGAATTCTGTCTGCGATAACACAAATCCCGTGGTCTAAAATGATTCCGAAAAAATTATTAAAGAATGAGTTACATTTACTGGAGTCAAAAAAAGGTATGGTGATAGATTCTCGTTTTTTGATAAGTGAAATTGGATGCAATTCAATTTCAATGCTGATAGCAGAAATACATCGGAGCATAGTTGAAAGTAACATAAAGATCGTAGTCATTGATGATTTGCAAATGTTGTCATTAAAAGGTTTCAAGGATAACAGACATAAGGAGATCAGCTTTATCTGCAGAGAACTTAAGACCCTGGCAAAAGAGGAAAATATCAGTATAATTTTTCTGAGCCAGTTAAGCAGATCAGTGGAAATGAGAGGAGGCAATAAGATTCCTGTTCTATCCGATCTGCTTGACAGTGGTGCTATAGAGCAATATGCAGACAAGGTGTTGTTTTTATACAGGCCTGAATTGTACAATATTCATGAAAATGAGTTTGGATTCAGCACAAAGGGGATTGTAGAGGTAATTGTTGCCAAAAACAAAAATGGCAAATTGGGTTCTGTAAAGCTACTTGCAGATGAAAACTTTACCGGGTTTACTGATTATGAAGAAAATGTCAGGAAATTTAAAATAGACCCTGGAAGATTGGAAGATTTCAACGATCAATGAATCAGAATAATGAACTAATTTAAGTAAAAATGTAAATATTAACCCGCACAGAGCCGTTGTTGAAAAATTATGAAAAGATGTTTATGTTTAAGAGATTGTGCACCTGCAATCCTGGCGTTAATAGAGCTTGTATGGGATATTCATACAAGTCTTGCTGCGCTGCGCCTTGCATGAATATCGTCTTAAAAAGATAATTTTCAACGGCTCTTTTTTTTTGACCAAATTCTATTATAAGTTGTGATATGGCCCTTGATAGTCGGAAAGTTATTGCATACATTGAAAACTGGGAAAACTCCTTTTACAAATTGTATAGATGGAATACTTATGTCCAGTTTTTATCCAAAAGCCTGAAAAAACATGAAGTAAATGCATTGCGTTTACTTGCAGTTGAAACCCCCATAGAACTTGCGGTTCTTCTGAGGTCAACTTTTGAGAAAATTCAATTTCATATCAATAGTCCGACCTACAATGAGTTCTTTCTTAAAAAAAAACGGGGAGGGAAAAGAGAGATTTCTGAACCGGCTTATGCTTTAAAAAGGATACAGAATCAACTCAACAAATATCTTCAAGCCTATTATCTGTGTATAAAGCCCGAATTCATACATGGGTTTGTAATTAACCCCAACTACAAAGCAAGTATTTGTAATATTGCCCAGAATGCAAAACCTCATGTTGGGAAAAAACATCTCCTGAATATGGATATTCAGAACTTCTTCCCAACGATAAGTGCCACTCGGGTGAGAAATCTATTCTCTTCCAGTTACTTCAGAAATAACATACACATGGCTACTGCTTTGGCACTTCTGACTACCTATAAAGGGAAATTACCGGTTGGTGCTCCCACCTCTCCGGTCATTTCGAATTTTGTTTGTATCGACATGGACACAGAACTGTTTGAATATTGTAAAAAAAACAATATTACTTTCACCAGGTATGCTGATGACATGAGTTTTTCTTCAGATTCTCCCTTCAATAATGTGATTATAGATGCTTTAAAATCAATTATTGAGAAACATGGCTTTCAGGAGAATCCTATGAAAACAAGATTAAGTGGAGCTAACAGGAAACAGACCGTGACAGGCCTGGTAGTCAATCAAAAGGTAAATGTAGATCGAAAATTCATAAGAAAAGTGCGGGCTATGATGTATGACTGCAAAAGGAATGGATTACTATTGGCTGCAATCACTCATTTTGGCGTACCCCAGAGAATCAATGAAAAACAACTCAATGAAAAGTTTCGATTACGTTTGTTGGGCTATATTGATTTTATAGGCCAGGTAAGAGGGAAAAAGGATTCTTTGTATTTGAAATTCCTAAATGACTTTATTGCATTGCCAAAAAAGTGATTCTGTCCTCTTAATAACCTTTTCATGTTACCCGGAACGAAAATACCTTAGTCAAAACGGATTCAGATAACGGATAGGATTTTTTTCTCTTTCCTTACTACCTTTTCCTTTAAAGCCATGGAGGTCATCAATAGTTATATAACCGTGGAGAACTATCTCAGATCTTATAGAAAGACCTGTTGGAATCTAGAATATGGAGGCAAAAACAAATATGAAATTTCATTATAGGAAAGGGTGCTTTTTCCTGAAGATATTTTTGTTGCTCATGACAACCTGGACTTCATGCAGTTCCTATTCTTTTATTGACTTAAGTCATCGCAAACGTCCCGAATGGGTTTATGGAGTACAAAGAGGCTTTATTA
>SLGQ01000239.1 GCA_007136595.1 Candidatus Sumerlaeota bacterium
AGATCGATACAGTTTGCAGCACCACCGTCACACTCCTCACCTTCTTCAACAATTCCGTTACCACAAACCGGAGCATCTCCGTTATCCCCATTGGTATCATCGTCACCATCATCATCATTCTGATCTGTCTGGGAAGAATCATCACCGCCTTGATCTCCATCCTCACCGGTTTTTACAGTTCCTTCTCCGCATGATAAAAAAAACATTAACGATAAAATTAAAGTTAAAAACTTAACAGCCTTGAAATTTAACATCCTGTAAACCTCCTTACAGTTAAAATATATGAAAGAACACGATTCAAAATAATATCCTCCGACCATAAAGTCGTCCAGATTTACAATGTCGCACCACTTTTTTACATTCAAACAAGATAAAGTACCACCCCGAAAAAATGTGCCACTGATCCGGCTATGACAAACAGGTGCCATATAAAATGGAAATACTTCACTTTGTGAATTGCATAGAAAATAACGCCGAATGTGTAAAAAAGTCCCCCGGCAAGAAACCAGAAAAACATATCTACAGGCATTACCTCCATCACAGGTTTAATTGCAAAAACGACCATCCATCCCATTAAAATATAGATCAGGACAGAGACCCACTCGTATTTTCCGAAAAAAAGAACTTTAAAAACAGTTCCTGCTAAAGCAAGTCCCCATACAATTGAAAAAAGTGTCCACCCTATATTGCCCCCCAGAAGCACAAGAGTAATAGGGGTATATGTCCCTGCTATCAAAAAATAGATCGAAATATGATCCATGTACCTGAAAACGGTTTTTGCTTTTTCATTTGTCAAAGCATGGTAGAGAGTAGAGGAAATATAAAGTATGACCAGGGTTGAACCGTACAAAATAAAACTTGTTATTTTAAGCACTTCTCCTGTTTGGGCAGATGTTGCCGCAAGAATGGCAAGAGCTGCTACCGAAAGTGCGGCACCTGCTCCATGGGCAATAGAATTGGCAATTTCTTCACCTGTCGTATAAAATTTTTTTCTTTTAATTTTCTCCATTACTGCCAGTCCTTCCAGACGGGATCAAACCCGTTTTGACTCAGCACAGATGCAATTTCTTCAGGAGTTCTGTTATCTTCAACTTGAAATTGTTCAAGCAATTCAAAGTCTTTTGATCTTCTTGACGAATATCCCCCCGGAACAGTTAAACTGCCGGCACTTAAACTGGTAAAGCCAAGCGGTATGACAGCATCCCGGAATTGAGGCGTTTCCCTTGTTGAAAGGCTCATCCCCGTTTCGTGGAACAAAAGTCTTAGCGAACATACAAGCTTAATAAAATCAATATCGGAAACTCTGCTGAAATTTTCATCCATTCCTTTTGCATTTCTTATACGGGGAAACGATATTGAATATTCACTCTGCCAGTGATGTTTCTGAAGATAGCTCAAATGTTGTGCCAGATTGACCGCCTCTTCACGAAAATCACCAAGACCCAGAAGAAATCCTGTCCCGATCTTTGGAACACCCGCCTTTGCCGCTCTCTCAGCAGTTGCAAGCCTCCAATTATAGTCACTTTTCTTCCCGGCAGGATGAACTGAGGCATATATATCTCTGTTATATGTTTCCTGATAAACATACAAGCCGTCAAGATGAGCATCTTTTACCAGTGTCCGGTACTGTTCTTCTTCCAGCGGTGCAATTTCAATACTTACACAAGTAAAATCGAGTTCATGCAATTTTCTTATTACAGGAACAAGAAAATCAATATCGGCACTTTCAGGGTGTTCCCCTGCAACAAGAAGTATGTTTTTAAAGTTTTTGTTTCTTATGATCTCTGCTTCTTTAATTATTTCTTCGTAAGAAAGCGAAGTCCTTTCCATCTCGTTCCGGCAATTAAATCCGCAATAAACACAGCTGTTTGTGCATCTGTTATCATAATAGAGAGGTATGTAAAGCGAAATTGCTCTTCCGAACCTTTTCCTTGTAAGCTGAGCAGATCTGCCTGCGATAATTTTTAAAATTTCATTGTCTATCAACGGAGAAAGGCTTGCCGCAAACTCACTCAGTCCGAAATTTTCACAATTGATCGCTTCAATTATCTCTCTTTTTGTACCTTTATCTGTGATTTCAAGTAACTTTCGAGTCTTTTCATGATCAGGAACAAACATGGATCAACACCTAAAACAATTAATACCGGCTAATCATAAATCTGTTGAGATCTTTGTCAAGGATTAGAAGCCTGGAATTATTTTACCGAAAGTCCTTCACCTTTTCTTTTGTTACCGTAGTATGTTCTTATTATAGCTTTTTCAAGAACATGTCCATACATTGCTTTAATGAGATCTTCGCCGTTGCAGTTGAATTTAACTTGCAACATTTCATCAAGGGCGCATACGGTAAAAACATATTTGTGTTTTTCTGTTGCCCCTAAAGGACCGTGATATCCCGGTTTCCCGAAATCATTGATAACCTGTCTTATTCCATAGTTAAGATTTCTTTCTTTAGGCTGATCCTCTTCAAGTTCTATAAAATGGGGCGGGATATTGAAAATTCCCCAATGTATCCAACTTCCGCTGGAAGAATCGGAATCATTCATTATGATAGCTATTGATTTTGTTTCTCTGGGGATTCTCTGCCAGCCTATTTGCGGAGAAGCATTGTTGCCGTCAGCCGCATGTTTTGAAGGTAACCGTCCGCCGTCAGCCATTGAAATGCTGTTGGCAAGCATATCACTTAAATCAATTGTTGCAGGCATGGAAAACTCCAAAATTTCATTCAAACCGATTCACATTTTATTCAATTCGTCAATATTAGTCAAGAAAACTCAGTTGGAAAAAATAATGACCCCTGATATAAAACCATCTTCCTCTTTTGTGGCAACATAGTAAGACCTGTAGGAAGGACTGATCAAATTAAAAAGGTGGGAGGGACTTTTGACCATCATATCCCAACCCCTTTCAATTGTTTTAGCATGAAAAAGGTTCTCTCCGACAAT
>SLGQ01000019.1 GCA_007136595.1 Candidatus Sumerlaeota bacterium
AACAAAAACTGCAGGCTCATAATCGCCGTAGTCAACAACTTCACCCATCATTTTAAGATAGTAATAAGAATCCCATCCCGATTCAGGAAGCATCCACTCATTGTCAAGGACACACTGAGGCGGGCCAATTACATCATCTTTAACACATTTTTCTTCTTCTTCATCCCATTCATAGCCGCTTGCACATTCACAAATGTAGCCTTCTTCGGCATCATCATCTTCAATGCAAACTTCATTTTCGCCACATGGATCATCATCACAAGGACCCGTATCAACGTGGTCATCAATGTCTGTTGTTTCATCATCATCTGTCACGCTTGTTGTGGTACTGCCGCAACTAATCACTGCAAAACTGAAAAGCAATGCGATCAGTAAAATTAAAAGTCGTTTCATCTAGCCAACCTCCAAAAAAAGAGAGTAAAAAGTACATAAAACTTGCTAAGCTAGTAATTATAATAGATAGGCTTTTGAAAGTCAAATTATTTCATTTTTTCGTTAAATTTGCTTTACTTAACAAGAAAAACTCCAAGAGGCTTGTATTTTAAATTGATTTTGCTAAAATGAGTGATGTTTGTTGACAAAATAGAGGTGAGTAAGATGAAAAAAATTGTTGTTGTTTGTTTATTTTTTCTTTTATATCCAAGTTTAGTATGGAGTCAGAAGTCAAATGAAAAATGTCCTGATGACAACAAGTTCTGTCATAAAGCGGGAGAATTGAACTGGTCTGATAAATCTGATGATGTCTTTAGCTGGAAGGAAGCCGGGGAATACTGTAAAAAAATGGGAGGACGGCTACCTACGATATCTGAGTTGAGATCTGTTATAAAAGATTGTCCTGTAACTCAGACAGGAGGCGAATGCAAAGTTACAGATCAGTGTCTGGACTACAACAGTTGCAGAGATGCCAAATGTATAGGGTGCACTCTTGCAACTGACGGGAAATATTCGCTTTTAAAAGATATCGGATGGTTTTGGTCTTCATCAACTCCTTCAGAAGACTCTTTCGGTGTATGGACTGTCCGTTTTGATTACGGTCTTGTGGCTTACAGCCGGAAAAATTTTGATAAAAGACATGTCAGATGTGTCAAATAATTTGAATGGTTTCTTCATTTTTCTTAAAATTACCGGAGGGCTGATATGAAAGTTTTATTGTTTCTGGTTACTGTGATGACATGTTTTTCTTTCTTTTCCTGCAGCGAAAGAAGATTGACAGAGGAAGAAGCGATTTCTTTAATTCAGGAAAGAATATCCAGAATGCCGGGAAGATCGGTTTCATTTTACCTTGGAGCAATGACAGATCCGTCATACATTCCTGTTTACAGAGAAATTGCAACAGGAAAATATTTAAAGATCACAGACGGGGTTTATGTGGAAGCGGCTAAAAAGAAAATGACTGTCATTGAAGCAACTGATGATGGGATGGAAATATTTAACTGTGAAAAAAACCGGTGCACTGTCGAAGTGTGTGAATACAGCTTAGGGGGAATACTGGTGCTTTCTCAGAAGGGAAGATTTGCGAGTGCAAGATATAAGCTCGACAGCAATTGTGGTGGAGAGCTGTATGAACTTTTTAAACCTCTCGCAGACAGACTCTTTGTTAGAACAGAATCAACTGAGGAAACCATTGAATTTGAGCTTGGAACTGATGGCTGGGAAATTAGATAAATTTATACTTTATGGAGAGACAGATGTACCGAAAATTACTGACTGCCGGAATGGTTTTGCTGTTTATTACAGTTTCATGCAGAGAAAGAAGAATTGAATATCCGGGTATTACAGATCAGGTTTTTTTGAAATGTGTTAGTGCTACGCAAAAAAATTTCGAAGATATAACGGAACTTGACTGTTCCAATGACGAAGAATCCCTGAAAGCCAACCCTTTCGGTGAAAGTCTCATACACAATATAGACGGGATCGAGAAAATGACCGGTCTTAAAAGTTTGAAGCTGAGAAAAAACAAAATAAGAGATCTTGAAGTAATTTCAAATCTTACTGAACTTGAATACCTTGATCTCGGAGAAAATGAAATTTACAGGATCGGTGCTGTTGCTTCTCTTAAAAAACTTAAAGTTTTGAAAGTTGACAGAAACTACATAGGAGATGTTTCTCCGGTAAAAGGTCTTGTTAATTTAGTTGAACTTGATATGAGCGGTAATGCTGTAGGAGGCTTTCTGGAATTTGCCGAGCTTTCCAATCTCAAAAAACTTTCCCTTGACAATAACAGGATACTTGAGCTTAACAACATTGAAAATCTTTCGGGACTTGAATATCTTTCAATGAATGAAAACTCCATAATAAAAATTTTTCCACTTGAAAAATTAACAAACTTAAAAGTTCTGAGCTTAACAAGGAACAGAGTGATGGACATTGACATTCTTGGAAGGATGACATGGCTTGAAGAACTTTATATCGGTGACAACCAGGTAAAGTGTCTTGAACCTCTTAAAGATATGCCTAACTTGAAAATCCTTGATGTTGAAATGAACACCATAAGAGATTTTTCAACTGTTGAAGAACTTGAAAAAAGGGGAACGGAAATTCGCGGCAAAAGGCTTCAGAGAAAACTCTGACCGATCATGAGCCGGCATGTCATACCTGAAAACAGGTTCAAAGGATTTTATCATTTTCATCAAACAGTTTCAACAATGTATGAAGCGGAAAGCTTTATTGAAAAAGGGGTAAGCCGGGGTATTGTTCTTGCCGATTCACAAACAGGGGGATACGGAAGAAACGATAAACCGTGGTTCTCTCCCGAAAATGGAAACATTTACATTACATTTTTTGAAAAGTCTGATATCAAACTTGTGCCGCAAAGAGTGGCAATGGCGGCATTCAATACAGTGTCGGCATTTTCCAAAGCTGATAGTGTAAAGATAAAGTGGCCTAACGACATATTGATATCGGGTAAAAAAGTTTGCGGAATA
>SLGQ01000203.1 GCA_007136595.1 Candidatus Sumerlaeota bacterium
CAACACATTCATCGGGATCATCACATATTCCGAAATCTCCCCATGTTCCTTCTACACAGGTACGGGTTCTGGTGCCTCTGTTGTTAAGTCCGCAATTTTCTGTGTCTGTTGCATCATCAACACATTCATCGGGATCATCACATATTCCAAAATCTCCCCATGCGCCTGCTACACAGGTACGGGTTCTGGTGCCTCTGTTGTTAAGTCCGCAATTTTCTGTGTCTGTTGCATCATCAACACATTCATCGGGATCATCACATTCTCCGAAATCTCCCCATGTTCCTTCTACACAGGTACGGGTTCTGGTGCCTCTGCCATTGATCCCACAAGATTCTGTATCGGTATCTTCATCCTCACATTCATCGGGATCATCACATTCTCCGTAATCTCCCCATGTTCCTGCTACACAGGTACGGGTTCTTTCACCTCTGCCATTGATTCCACAAGATTCTGTATCGGTATCTTCATCCTCACATTCGCCTATTTCAATGTACTGTGCTGTCACTGTAAGGTCACTGGTAACATTGGTAAAATCTGTATCCCAACCAGTAAAGGTGTATCCTTCTCTTTCAGGATCATCAGGTGCTGTAGCGTCACTGCCGTGGGCAACAGTTTCAGTTTTGAGCACTGTGTCATCCCAGTCTCTGAAAGTTACAGTATAAACAGGAGTAAAAACTACATTATCAACCCACCCCCTATCAACTCCGGCACTGACAATATGGTCTTTAATGTAAAGCCATCTCAAAGTATGAGACCCTTCTCCAATAAAATAACTTTTAAGTTCCCAGTCAACTTCACCTGATATCTGATCCTGACGAATGCTATCTATATAAAATTCAAGAAAATCATAATTTAGCTCAGATGAAACTTTCCAGTAAAAACTCAGGTTCCCGGGACCGGTAACAGTTGTCTCCATCCAGCTTTCCTGATCGTGAGTTATATATCCGCTTGCAGCAGCATCAACTCCATCATAATTAACGACTGTCTGTCCATACCACACCTCATCCCCACCTGTTGTCACTGTCCATGTCGGCTGATCTATTGCTTCCGGCAGAGATACAGCTATATCTTCAAGAACTTCATAGACATAAGTTGTCTGGTTGTTTCCTTCATCACTTTCCTCTGTATTCCCGAGACTATCAATAAAAGCCCTGAAAGTCTTTAGACCGGCAGGACCAGGAGCTGTAAAATTAAAATTATATGTTCTGGTTTCTCCGGCTTCAAGAACTCCTACAGAATAAAAGGTGTCTCCCAACTCACCAAAAGCAGGTTCGTCCGGCTTATGATACCAAATGTCCAGCCAACCGGCATTTCCTGCGATAGTTCCTTGATTTTTTACTATTACCTCCGCACTTACTGTACTACCTTCAACAGGATCGGTAGGATCTAAAACAACTGATTCAACTATAAAATCCGGCAAACCGCTTTCCGGTGACCAAACCACATTATCAACCCATCCTTTGTCTGAACCACTTGAACCTGATCCATCTTTTACATATCTCCACCTCAGAGTATTATCTCCGGCATCCAAACTATAAGATTTTTGAACCCAATTTACATAGCCTGATATTCTTTCCTGCAGAACATCGTTTATGTAAAACTCAAGATAGTCACCATTAAGCTCCGAACTGACTCTCCACCGGAAAGATATTGTTCCGGCACCATTTACCGAAGTTTCCATCCATGATTGCTGGTTGTGCGTTATAGCTCCGCTAACTGCGGCATCAACACCGTCATAAGTTACAGAAGTTTGACCATTCCAGTATCTGTCACCACCGGATGTCCAAACTAAAGATTCATTGTCAAGAGCTTCATTTAATGGAACTCTATAACCTGAAATAGCATGCTTAACCTCTCTTATGGTTCTGGCATTATCTCCATCACCGGCATGACCTGTTGCAACACCCTGATGAGAAACGGACGGATTTGAAAAATAAGCAACCTCTATATGACTCAGACCATCACTGAAATATGTTCCCGAAGTATATGTCATAACTGAGCAGTATCTTACGGAATCATTTCCAGTCCAACGCCATCCTGCTGAATAAGTGAACAGACCAGGACCTTCTGAGTCATAAAGCTGCTCCTTATGATGATGGCAACCCATATTGTGCCCCATTTCATGAATATGGGTATAAGTCCAGGAAGCCTGCTGAACTCGTGTCAAAGAAAAACCAAAGTCAGGCCTACCGTTTGAATTATTGAGCAACCATCCCAACCCTCCTGTGTCTTCCACAAAAGCAAAAATTGAAACCAGGTCGGCAGCATACTGGGCACGGATATCGTGAATATGATCCATATAATAATCACCGGCATTGCTTTCATCGTTCCAGGGATCATAACCCTCGTGAAAAGTAAGTCTATCAAGGTCAGTGTATGAACTGCCACTTTCAGTATAAGCAACTTCTCCGGAATAAACCAGTTCCATATCAACCAAAGTGTTGCTGTTATCAAGAGCAAGCTGAGCATTTTCCATAGATAAAGCAACAACATTACTTATCCCTCCGCCTGAAGTATCCGCCCAGGATCTTGCAGCAGGGGTATAGACTATCATAACTTTGATCTCAGCAACCGCCATCGGATCTTTTGACACAACAGGTGGATCTCCATCAAGTATTTCATTCCCCGCTTTTTCTGGAACTTCCAATATCCGGACAGGACCGGGATTAAGAGCATCCATCTCATTCCTGTTAAGATCCATTAAAACATGTGTGTTTAAATCAGGAAAAAATTGTATCTTATAAAAAGATTTCAGCTCAGGAATTGATACTGTGGCAAGTGTTTTACCGTTTTTCGTTGATACAATAACATAACCCAAAGGGAAATCCTCAAATCTTCCTCTGAAAGTTACAGTATCATTGATATTTTTTGTTTTACGGTCAATGATTGCTGAAAAATTCACATCATCAAAGAA
>SLGQ01000037.1 GCA_007136595.1 Candidatus Sumerlaeota bacterium
ACCATATTCCATGAGAGTATTAACTACACCTGTGTGACCGTTTGAAGCTGCAAACATCAAAGCAGATTCCCCATTTACAGTAACATCGTTAACATTTGCTCTGTTATGAAGAAGAAACTTTGCAATGTCTTCGTGTCCATAACGGGCTGCATCCATCAGGGGAGTTTCTTTATATCTGTCAGAGATGTTCACTTCAGCCCCTTTTTCAACAAGGAGTTTTACAACATTTTTATGACCTTTTTTGACTGCCCACATTAACACAGGTTCATCTCTGTAACCATCTGTGGAATTAATGTATGCACCTGCATTTAAAAGCTTTTTCACAAGTTCTGTGTCACCGTGGAACGCAGCCCAGTGGAGAGCCGTGCTACCATTTTCAGCTTTTACATTTACATTGACACCGCTTTTTAAAGCTTTGTTGACAAGCTCCATGTTTTTTGTTCTGACAGCTTCAACAAAAGAGTCTGAAAAATCATCTTTTGGAGGTTTTTCACTTTCCTCTGATTTTTGCTCTGCTGTCACAGGTTTCTTTTTTTCCGGTTCGGATACTTTATCTGCAGTACCGCAACCGTAAAATAAAATAAGAAGAAAAATAACGATGGATATTTTGCCTGTAATAACAACTTTCAAGACACACTCCATTTAAAAGTTCAAATATCATTCCAGCGATAATACCACAACTCCATCAATAATCAATATTTCATAGATTAAAAAACAGGACATTTTTTACAAATGGCACCAAAATATTGAACTTTCATAGAAACACAGTAGAATCGGAAAAGATGATGCGGTCGTTGAAGAAATGATGTGTTAATTTGCATGGTGTATAAATTATTTAGGAGTTCAGGAGTAAGTTATGAAAAAAAGAAGTGAAATGGATCCCAAGTTCATGTGGAAACCGGAGCACATTTATGAATCAGAGGAGGCTGTTCAGGAAGATTTTCTGATAGTTGGGACAGCATCAGGTCAATTGGCTGAATTTGCAGGAAGGTTAAATGAAAAAGAGGTGTTGCTTGAGGCTTTAAAGATGTCAAGCGATGCGATGAGGCGGATAATGAAACTTGGAAGTTATGCCCACAGAAACCGCGATGTTGATATGGCACAAGGTAAGTGGCAGGAACTTTCGGGGATGGTGGAATCTGTCCAGACAGGTCTTGCCGCCGCAACTTCATTTATGGAGCCGGAACTTCTTTCTTACAGTTCGGAACTTCTTAAAGGTTTCAGAAATGATCCCGACTTTGAAATTTATTCGAGATATTTTGATGCTCTTTTAAGAAATAAACCCCATACTTTATCTGACAAGGAAGAGATGATCCTTGCTCAGTTCAGTGGTCTTGCGATGGCGGAATATGAAACTTACAGCACTTTTGCTTCAACAGATATGAAGTTCCCGAAAATTGAAATAAACGGAGAACTTGTTGAAGTAAATATGCCAACTTATGCAAAATACCGCCAGGATGATGACAGAGATATAAGAAGAAGGGTTTTTGATGCTTTCTGGAGCACTTACGATGGATATAAGAATTCGATAGCAAAAATGCTCCATTACCAGATAAAGTACTATACGACAGTTACAAGGATAAGAAAATACGATGATGCACTTGAAGCTGAAATGAAAGGGAATGAACTCCCCTATGATTTCTTTTACACCCTCAGAGACAATATAAGATCAATACTTCCAGCACTTTATGAATATCTCTCTCTTAAAAAAGAGGTTCTTGATATTCCCGATCAGGGATACCACGATGTTTATGCAAAAATGGTGAGTGGAGGAGCAGGGAGAAAGTATGAATTTGATGAATCTGTGAAACTTATAAATGAAGCAATGAGTGTGATGACCGAAGAATACCGTGATGTGCTTGCACAGAGTATGAAGCCTGAAAATGGGTGGATAGATGTTTATCCCAATCAGGGAAAAAGGAGCGGTGCATATATGTCGGGTGAAGCTTATGATACCCATCCTTTTGTTCTTTTAAATCACATAGATGACTATAATTCTGCTTCAACTTTCGCTCACGAAATGGGGCATGCGATACACTCTTATTACTCTAACAGGTATCAACCTTTTGAAAAATCGCAATATACCATTTTTGTTGCTGAAGTTGCAAGCACATTCAATGAGATCATGATGATAAACCATCTGCTTGAAACAACTGAAGACAAAGAAGAAAAGAAGTTCCTTCTCAACCATTTCATAGAAAAGATAAGGGCGACCGTCTTCAGGCAGATGCAGTTTGCTGAATTTGAAGATGAAATTTATAAAAAAGTTGAAAGAGGAGAAACACTTACACCTGATTTCCTTAACCACATCTATGGAGAAACTTTAAGCAGATACTATGGTGAAGAATATGGACTCATGACAATAGATGAACTTTACAAAAATGAGTGGGCATTCGTTCCCCATTTTTACTATAACTACTATGTTTATAAGTATGTTGTGGGATTTATCGGAGCCTTGTCGCTTGCTGAAAGTGTGAGAACGGGACTTATTTCTCCACAGCAGTATATTGACGGATTTTTAAAAGCCGGCAGCTCAAAACCGCCAATTGAAATCCTTAAAGATGCCGGTGTTGACATGACATCCCCCCAACCCTACAAACTCATTGAAAAAGTATTTGTTGAAAAATTAAAAGAGCTTAAAAGTTTGATGTAAGGTCAAAACCATTCCAGTCTTTGACACCTCGTTGAAATGTTGAAAAAGATTTGTCTTAAAACATTTTCTTGATTATTTAGAGTACTCAAACTTGCCTCCGATATTGTCCGGTCAGCGGAAAAGTCAAACAAAATTAGTTAACTGTAAATTAATCAAAGTTTCTCTGACATTTTCTTGACAGTTTGTTTTTAATAAGATACGAAAAGGATGGGTAAAAGAGGGGTTGAATGATTAATATTCCTATGCAGATGTTTTTTC
>SLGQ01000253.1 GCA_007136595.1 Candidatus Sumerlaeota bacterium
CAACCCCTGTTCCGTTAGTAACATTGGGATATTCTTCGCTTGAAAGAGGATATTTTCCAAGAATAGAGTCCGGATCAGGAAATTTTTCACCATCTATGAGATGTATCTCAGAACTCGGGTGGGTCCTTTCCGTGGTGGTTATCGCCCAGACAAATCCGTATTTATCAACTGCGATACCTCTGTGATCTTCATTTGAAACCTGCAAACTGTCCCAAGTTCCTTGATCTAAAAGAGTTCCGGAAGGTGTGTATCTGTATATCCAGCCGTTAAACCCTGAAACCCATATTCTGTTTTTACTGTCAATTGCTATACCGTAAGGATTATGGGTATCGGGAGTATATATTATTCTCGGATCTTCACTGTCATCCTCTGTGTCAAAATAAGCTACTCCGCCGTATGAGGGGGACTGCCATCCTGTGATTGACCTGCATGAAGTCCACAATCTTTGAAATTTATCAAGAACAAATCCGTAAGGACGACAAGTTTTTGAGTCATCGGAATTTGTCGTTTTTCTTACTTCCATAATATCGCCTGTATTGCCGTTGAGTTTGTATGCATATTCATCGCCTACTGAACAACCGACCCAGACATGACCGGTATATTCATAGTTTTCCCCTGTTTCAGGGGTTGCAGCAACAGCTCTGATACCGCGACAGGCATGAGCAGGTTCCAGATCATTTGCCGAAAATTCTCTGGTCCAAAGGACACATTCATCCGTTGATCTACCTTCGCTATCTCTTGGAAGCACATCATCCCCGCCAGTAGAGGTTTCAATTATTCCATTTCCATTCCTGTCAACACATGACTCTATTTTTCCGGCAATTTTTGTTATTGTTCCCGGATGAGTATCATGAGGAGTTTCTCTGTTCCCGACAAAAACATTTCCTTCAAGATCAACACTTGTCCTTGAAGGATCCGAACCGTTACGAAGACCGACTGCATATCTGCCCACCTCTTCCTGTGTAAAAGTATCTATTTTTGACACCGTTCCATCATCTGAATTTGAAACCCACAGATATCTCAGAATGTAAGTGCTGTCATCAATGATAAGCCATCCATTTTCATCAACTGAAATTCCGTCAGCGTTGTCAGATCCCGGATCATACCCGTTTTCACTTCCGGGACCCATCCCGTCAGGCACAAGATCACTGTCAGGCTCTTCAATGTCTTTGTCAGGGATCATTTCGCCATCTGTGTCATGCATATCACTGTCATCATCATCGTCATCATCACCAACTTCACCATTACCGTCATCAGTTACAATGCCGTTATCTTTGTCCGGCATGTCGATATCAGAAATGTCCCTGTCATCTATGGGAAGGTCTTCATCACTATATCCGTTACCACCGTTTTTACCCGAATCGTTATCACTTATAGATGACTTTTTGTTAGAACATCCGGCTGCAAAAACAAAAATTATCATTGCAACCATAAAAATTTTAATTAATTTCATAACCCACCTCCCCGTTTTCAACGGATAATGCCGCAAAAATATTACAACCCTCTCTTTTATTATACCATAACTCTATTTTTTTGCAAAATAATCATAAGGCTGAGTATCCTTGACAAAATTAAATTAAAATGAATATATGTTTCAGCTGTTTGATAGAATGTACTAACTGGTTCAAAGTGAAAAAAAAACTCGACAGATACAACAGTGAACTTATTTATCTTGAAGAAGTTTCAAGGTTGCGTCAACTGAAAACTATTGAAAACAGGTTGTCTGACCATATAGTGATCGATGGGAAAAAGTATTTGAACTGTTCATCGAACGATTATCTCGGGATTGCCGGAAACACAAGGCTTAAAAATGAGTTCCTGAAATGGTGTGAAGTGAATTCCAGTTTGCTTGACACATCATTTTCAAGCTCTTCTTCAAGGCTTCTTTCAGGAAACTGCTCTGTTTATGATGAAACTGAAAAAGTGATCTCCAACCTCTACGGCAAAGAGGATGCCTTAATTTTTTCAAGCGGGTATCACCTCAATTCCGGTTTTTTTCAGGCGATGTATAAAAAAGGTGACTTAATTATTGCCGACAAACTCATTCATGCAAGTATAATTGACGGAATGAAACTTTCTGCCGCAAAACATTCAAGATACAAACACCTCGACTATGAACATTTAAGACAAATCTTAAAAAAAGAGCGTGGCAACTATAATTCTGTTGTCATTGTTTCAGAATCTATTTTCAGCATGGATGGAGATTGTGCCGATTTAAAAGAACTGTCTGAGATAGCAGTTGAGTTCAATGCTGAACTGTTCATTGATGAGGCACACGCTGTTAACTGTGTTGAAAAAAAAGGGCTTGGAATTTGCGAACAACTTAACTGTATTGATAAAATTGACTACATCGCAGGAACTTTCGGAAAAGGTTTCGGCGGAATTGGTGCATTCCTTGTTTGTACTGAAACGGTTAAGAAATTTCTTATAAATAAATGTCGTTCTTTTATTTTTACAACTGCTTTACCGCCGATTTCTGTAAGCTGGATAAAACATATTCTTTCAATTTCACCTGAAATGACCGGAGATAGGACACTGCTTCAAAAAAACTCTGAAAAATTAAGGAATATTATAAAAAATTTGGGCTTAAAAACTGTCGGGGATCATCATATTGTTCCCCTTATCTGCGGAAATGATGAAGCGGCTCTTTTGTATTCAGAAAAAATGCTTAACAATGGCATTTTTGTCCCTTCCATAAGACCACCCACTGTTCCGGAAGGTTCTTCCAGACTGAGATTTTCGGTTACAGCAAATTTTTCTGACAATGACTTTTCTTTGATAAAAGAGACTTTAGAGGAGATTTTGAAATGAAAAATTCAATTCTTATTGATAATGGGAGAAAAGAACTTGTTGTTTTTTTCTCAGGATGGAGCATTGAACCTCAGGATATTTTGTTTCTTGAAAGTTTCAA
>SLGQ01000057.1 GCA_007136595.1 Candidatus Sumerlaeota bacterium
CTGTAATAAAAATATCAGCTTCCTGGTTGGCAAAAAATGAGTTCACCCCTTTTTCCCATTCCGGAATTTCCTGAACCTCGTCAATAAAAAGAAATATTTTTGCCCCGGCTTTTTTTATCTGTTCCTTTACGAAATTGTTTAAAGATCTTACATCAAGGAGATGCTCATTGTCCAGAGACTCCATGTTCAAGTAAACGATACGCTCCTTGTCTATCCCTGTTCCTATAATATAATCAATTAGCTGAAGCATCACTGTGCTTTTTCCTGATCTTCGCATACCTGTTATAACTTTTATTACAGGCTTGTTTATAAAAGGGACAACCATCTCAATGTATTTTTGTCTTTTATACATGCCACATTCCTCCAAAATCTTGTTTGTGGACGACATACAAGACAAAATACTGTTGAAAGCTATTTTTGTCAAGTATAAAAGACAGAGTTCTAAAAAAATAGCATTTCTGGACGATATAACCGACAGAATTTTGGTGTGGACATAAAAATTGAATATTTATGGTAATATGATATTAGATGACAGTTGTTTTGTGATTTTCGGGAGGTTATGATGCGTTATTTGATTTTAATTTTGGTTGTTATCCCTTTTTTGTGGGGATGCGGCTCAGATTCACAGCAAGATGTTTCCGACAATGAAGTTTCTGATGATTTTTTTCCGGATGATGAAGTTAACGATGACCTTGTCAATGATGAAGATATTGGGACACCGGATAAAGAGTTTATTATTATTGAGGACGAATTTGACTGTACTGAAGATGATATGTTCTGGATTTACGATCTTTCTCAGATGCCTCCGAAAGATATTCAGATATGTGCACATGTCCGCTCTGAATCTGACAACATAAGAGTTCTCGTTTCTGATGAAGCTTGGCAGAAAAAGGTTAAGAGTGAAGATATTCTTGAAATTCTTGAAGCATGGGAAGTAAGAACTCCTGCTGACAACAAAAGAGGTATATTTCAAATAGTTACAGATCTTTTTGGAGATGTTCCAAATGAGTTCAATACTTTTCCAGGGCTTTATCTTTTTCTTTATGAGATGGAAAGTTACGGAAGCAGTTCTTTTAACGGCTATTTCCGTGTTGATGACCAGTATGATGGAAGAACATCGAACAAAAGAGAGATGATACACATAAATGTTGCAAATCAAAACCCCGCAAGCGACTATTCTCTTTCAGTTCAGGCACATGAATTTCAACATCTTATACATTGGGGACATGATCCCCAAGAAGAAATGTGGCTCAATGAAGCAATGAGTGAGCTGGCAATGGTGGTAACAGGTTTCGGTGCTGATGAAGACTGGGTCAGAAGCTGGCTTAATAACCCTTCCGAGTCGCTTATACAGTCGGGACCTGCTTATAATTACGGGGTGCTTCTTCTTTTTGGAACTTATCTTTATGACCGTTTCGGTCCGGACTTCATATCAAAGCTTGTGGCTGACACCCGGAGAGGAACAGAGTCTGTTGAAAAATCAATTCAGGAACACACAGGGGAAGAACTTTCCTTTTATGATCTCGGTGCAGACTTTGCTCTTGCCGCAATGGCAAATGACCTCTCTTATGATGATGGAATATACGGGTTTGAAAGTGATGTTTTTCCTGTCAAGCTGAGATCAAGAAAAATTACTGCTTCCCAAACTCCCGTAAAAGCCTCCGGAAATGGAGGGATGGCATTTTTCCGCATAGAAGAATATAACCCTGAAAACAAAGTGCTGCTCCAACTTAATGACAGCTCCGGTTCAGTTCACGGCAGGGTCGCTCTCATTGAAAATGACAAAATTAAGTCAGTTACACCATTTGTCCTTAAAGATACTTATGATGTGGAAGAAGTTGCCGGAGAAATTTTTGTGGCTCTATTTAATCCGGGGAACGAAGAAGTGACCGTAACTGTAAATGTTGCCGACTGATGTTAAATTAAGGTAAAACAAGGTGATTTAATGACCACTATTTTTGCAGTAGTTTTTTTGATCGGAGCTATCCAAAGTATTTTGCTTGCATTGGGACTCAGCTTAAGAAAGGACAATTCAACTGCCAATAAATTTCTTATTGCAATATTAATTCTGCTTGCCTTTAACTTTATAAAGTTATCTGTTGATGAATCGGGTTTTTACAGAGAGCTTCCGTTTCTGATATATACAGATATTTCCATAGCGCTTTTGTATGGCCCGCTTTTTTTCTTTTTTGTCAGATCACTTACTATGGGGAAGAAAATTGCTTTAAAAGATATTGTTCACTTTATTCCTTTTGCTGTCCATTTTTTTCTTTATCTCCCGACATATTTTCTCGACAATGAAACAAAGATAAGAGCCTATGAACATTACCTCGCAAACGGATTTTCAAGGTCTTACCAGCCGCTAATAACTTATGTAATGAAAGCAGTTCAGTATTTTTGTTATCTGGTTGCATCAATTGTTCTTATAAAAAAATACAAACTGAAAATTAAAGACCACCTTTCAAACACATACAAAACCGACCTTTCATGGCTCTTGAACCTCTTTTTTGTCAACGCCTGCTTTATAGTTTTTCTTGTTGTTTCTGTTGCGATGCATTCTCTTGGAATTTTTACAATGACACATAGTTTTTCAAGAACAAGCTATCTTTGGGACATGGTGATAATAGTAACTCTTTCAGTAATGGCTCTCAAACAAAGTCCTGTTTTCCAGCCACCTGAAACAACCCCTGAAGAAGTTAGTGCAGAGTCAGAGAAAACTGACAAGTATGGTGCATCAAAACTTGATGGATCAACAATTGATTCAGTAGTTAAGGAGCTTCTTGATTTTATGGAAAAAGAAAAACCTTATCTTGATCCGGATCTCACCGTAACAACTCTCGGAGAAAAAATTTCACTTCAAAGACATATAATTTCGCAAGTTATTAACAGCGGTCTTAATGAGAATTTCC
>SLGQ01000095.1 GCA_007136595.1 Candidatus Sumerlaeota bacterium
GAGAAAAAAGAAACCACAACAATTTTAGTATCCGCTTCTCCCCTCACTTTTTCAGTTGAATAAAGTGCCCCCCCAAGAGTATAAAGTTCAAAGTCGTACTTGCTGTGATCCGAACCTGAAACAATAACTGCAAAAAACATCAATGTTAAAAACAATAACTTTTTCATTCCGCCCTCAAAATAAATAAACACCAATAACTGCCATTACACTAACATAAAAACAAATAGATTCAAAATTTTTGGGAGTTACTACTATTTCGGGCAGACATGTTCCAGACCATATTCAAATATGAGGTCTGTAACATCACCGATCGGAGTTTCTTCAGGATGGTATAAAGGGATGTCGTATCCTTCATAATGAATTGCTCCGCCACCACCGTCCTGCATTACATTGATGGCAACTTTAACATCCATTTTCTTACCGAAACCGATCGCAGCAATACATAAAGAATCAATGTCAATGTCACCTGTTTGATCAAACTGCTCACCGACAGCTATTATTATTGACTCATCCCCGAAAGGACTTATATTGTGGAATCCGGGAGTAACTTCATCTGTTTTAAACATTACAACAACCTGTGGTCCGAACATTTCAATATTTTGAAAAGTTATCGGAGTATAAGCAATTGATGCAAAAAGTGTAAAGAAGTTTTCAGGAAGAGGGGAAAAACCCTTATTTACAGCAAGGGCATATCTCCCTCCCGATTTTCCGGAAAAGATACTTGGCTGTTGAAGAAAATTCTTTCCGGCATAGTTACCGTTCATATCAAGAGGAGTTCTGTTAAGGACATTCAAAGTATATGTGGCATCAAAATCACATTTATCCTCTTCATTATCTTTGGGAACACAAAGTCTTTTTGAATCAACAATGTTGTTTGTATTAACTACCATCCTGTTAATAAATCCATAAGGAGGAACATCAAAAGTAGGATCGCATGTAGTCATATCCCATTTGCAAGTTTCAGGGTTACAGACAGCCTCTCCACCTCTGTATGCCAGCCAGTCCTCTTCCATACAGTCGAGAGTGTCGCCCACTTCACACTCCTCTCCTTCTTCAAGAACACCGTTACCGCACTGAGGTTTGCAATCAGATATATCCCAACTTTTACAGTCGTCTGCACACGTTGCAATACCTGATGTAAAACCTTCACCGAGAGCTGAACAGTCAATTGCACCGCCGTCACAAACTTCTCCGTCATCAATAACTCCGTTTCCACAGAGATCAGCAAGTTCGCAACTTTCAACGATCCAACCGTCACACTCATCATTGCAAGCAGCTTTTCCACCGGAATATTTAACACTGTCTATTTCGGTACAATCTTTTTCATTACCGTCACAAACTTCACCCTCTTCAACGATATCGTTTCCACACTCAGGAGCAGCATCGGATACACATGCAGAAGTGTCCCAGCCGTCACAAGTTGAATTGCAACTTGCTTCCCCCGATGAAAATTTTGAATCAACTTCCGAGCATGCTTTTTTATTGCCGTCACAAACTTCACCTTCTTCAACAATTCCGTTTCCACACTCAGCTTGTGCTTCGTCATCAATTTCTCCGGAACCGTCAGAACAAGATGCAATAAACACAAAACTCAACACCATAAACAATGAAATCAAAAACTTCATGAAATCCCCCTTGAAATAAACTGCAAAAACATGACGGTCAATTATACTTTAGCAGAGAAAAAAAACAAATACTTTTTCAAATGTTTAAAGAAAAAACAACCGGAGTATAATAAATGCACCAAATGACTTTATTTGATTTTTAAGTTAGGCTCTGATATAAACTTATTGTTGTGAGCTGTTTTCTCTTTAATGAATAAGGTTGAAAAATGTTTTTTGATGATCTTTCCCGTCACAGTGAATTTTACATTGAAAAAGAAAAAGAAATCCTTTCTTACTTAAGATTTGCCATATTTTCGGCAGTGATTATAACCCTGATTTCACTTTTTCTTGATATTAGTGTTTATGATGAAAATCGGTTTGTTCTGTGGAGGATGGTGATCATTGCAGGGTCATTTATCGTCTTTATCTATGATCTGTTAAGAAAAAAATGGGGGAATTATAAAAAAACTGTCTATTTCAATGTTTTATTTCATTTTTTAATAACAGTTTCTGTTGCCGGAATGGTTTTTATTATTTTAACCGGAGAAGATTTTGCTCAGATATACACTTCTAACATGGTTATGACCTTTTCTCTCATAGTTGTCAGCCAGTCATACTTTATTTCTAAAGCTGCAAAATTTTTTTACATTTCCGTTATTCCGCCAGTCACAACAATGACCATTGCACTTGTTTTAAAAAATGTTCCCGTTGACTATTGGCTTGTTTTATTTAATTTTTATGTCCTTGTTCTTATTGTTCTTTACCTCAGCCATAGAAAAATATCCAGAGATACAAGAGATTTTTATGAAACAAAAAAAAGAAATGAAGAAATTCTCGAACTGAAAGAAAACAACATTAAAGATGAGTTAATAAGCAATGTAAGTCACGAACTCAGAAGCCCGCTAATGGGAATAATAGGGATCCAGGAATTGATAATGGATATGGATATCTCTCAGGAACAAAAGGACTTGCTTTCACTTTCAAGACAGTCTGCACACCAGCTACTCCAAATGATAAATGACATCCTTGAAGTTTCCACAAAAAATGAGTACAGGATATCTTTGAAGCTTCAGGAAATTGATATATGCCAGTTCACACGGCAGATATTTGACCAAATGTGTCCTCCAAAAAATGAAAATATCGAGTATATCTTCAAGTGTCTTGATGATCGATCTTTAATGGTCATGACAGATCCTGTAAAGCTTGGACAAATATTTAACAATCTTTTGGGAAATGCCTGCAAGTTTACTGAAAAAGGAAAGATTTCATTTGAAGTATCAAAATATTCCGAAGATGAAAACATAGTAGGACTTCAATTTGTTGTTAAAGATACAGGCATTGGTGTTCCTGAAGATAAAACAGAGAAAATATTTGAAAGATTTTACCAGGTTGACAGCGGTCTTTCAAAAAAATTCAAAGGAACGGGAATCGGTCTGTCAATAGTGAAAATGTTAACTGAAATGATGGGTGGAACGGTAGAATGTCAAAGTAAACCGGGAGAAGGAGCAGAGTTCATTGTCAAAATCAACTTTGCAAAACCGGGAAAAGCTACTCCCATTTCTTAGACTCTTCAGACAAAATCCTTTGTAACGCTGCATGTCCTTTTTCTTTAGCGATATCTTCGGCAGTTTTGCCGGAAACCTGTCTGATAGTAGGGTCGGCATTTTTTTCAAGCAGTTTTCTCACCGTACTTACCATGTTTCTTTGTGCGGCATACATTAATGCAGTGTTTCCAAATTCATCAGTAAGATCAAAATTCATCTTTTTATCAAGAAGAAGATTTATCAAGCTTAGTCTGTCTTGTTCAATTGCGATCATCAATGCACTTTTACCGCCTTTATATCTGTGGTTAAAATTAGCGTTTATCCCTTTTCTTACCAAATGTTCCGCCGCTTCAAGGTTGTTGTTATGAACAGCAAAAACAAAAAGATCGGCACTGCCGCTTCTAAAGTAATTTCCATTGGGATCCACACCATTATCAAGAAGTATCCTGACAATTCCGTTATGCTTTTTTTCTACAGCTATGAGTATTCCGGGTTTTCCATCCCTGTCTCTTATATTTACATCAACGCCCTGTTTTATCAGGTTTCGAAGTTTTGACTCATTACCGTTATTAACTGCATCAAAAAAATCAAGCGGCTGCTTGTCAAGCCGGCTCAATAACCGGAAGCAATCTCCGGCTCTTGCATCAATTGCATAATCAAGGGCGGTTTTTCCGGCATTTGATCTCTGATTCCTGTCAAAACCTTTATCAAGAAGCATTTTTAGAACTTTCAGATCGTTTCCTTCCGCAGCATACATCATTATGTTTTTGCCTGCAGGGTCAACAGCCTCAAGGTCTGCACCCGCTTTTATGAGCATATTTGAAATTTGACTGTTTTTAAGTGCAAGAGCATGCATCAACGCTGTTTTGCCATCGGGTCCTTTCAGCTCTGTGTTTACCCCGTGCTTCAGGAAAACAGACACCACACCTGTATCGCCGGCTGTGACAGAGGTTATGAAAAGAGGCCATTCTTCTTCAATAAAGTTAACATCCGCTCCTTGTTGAAGTGCTTTTTCAACTTTCTGAGGATTCCCTGCCTGAACGGCTGCAGAAAACAGCATATTTATATCTTCCGCACCATGAACAGTTTTAAGCATTGGAAGAAGTATTACAAAAAAGAGTAGTAGTTTTTTCATTATAAAAAGCTCACTGTTTATTACTGCAAAAAACTTAAACGACTTTATTATATGATCGCCTGTTTTTTTTTCAAGATTAAGTTATCTGCAGTTAAATCATTTTTATAGTTTCAGTTTCCGGAGATTTTTACTTTTCTGTTTTGATCATCTATTTGAAGGGAGAGGAGTCTGGTTTTGTCGCTTATACAGTAACCGTCAACAAATTCAGACAACTCAAGTTTCTGTATGGGAAAGGGGGGCCACAAAGACTGTTCAAGAGCAAATTCAACTCCATGAGGCATTCCGTCAGAACCGAATATGAGATCTTTTCCCGGAATAAAACCTGCCTTATCTATGAGCATTCTGAAGGGATTGTTCTGCTCCACATATTTCCGGGGGATTCTATCTGCATAAATAATCGAGTCTTCATTGAAATTTGGCTGCAAAGACAATATTATCCCAAGATCTTTAGCTTTTTTCGCACTTTTTTCAAAAATGAATTGACAGTGTTCTATCCTTACAGGTTTTGTCAGGTTATTTCTGCGGAGAATTTCTGTAGCCGATATTATCTGATCTATTGCCCTGTCTCCGATAGCATGAATTGCCACACCGTTTGATATTTCAACACTTTCTTCCATCAGCTCCGTAAGCACCTTGTCCGGATATGTCAGGAATCCTTTTTCGCCTGTAATATATGGCTCTCCGATTGCAGCAGTAGCTGCACCATTTGCCCCGTCTGTAAAAAGCTTCACCCCTTTTATCTTTTTTTGTGTGTCTCCGGACAACGATTTAAATGTCTTCAGATCCGCCCAGAAAAAAATTCTGTCTGAAATTTCTGAGTTTTTTATCATTTGATAAAAATCTTCTGAAGGGAGAAGCATATCTTCAGTTTCATAAATACCGAATTTTGTTTCAAGAAATTTTGCGTACCCAAGAACTGTTTCGAGCGGTGTTGGAAAAATTCTCGAAAAGAAAAGAACCAGTTCCGTCAAATGCTCTTCACACCAGTCAACATTCTTATAATTTCTTATGATTTCAGGATATTCATCTTGAAGCATTTTTTCAGCCCGACTGTTCAAAACAAATCCGTGAAGCGAAAGATTGGCTATAAGAACAGGAGGAAGCATCTCCAGTTCACTGTCTGAAAACCTGAAGCTTCCACTGTTCCATCCATAAACTGCATTGAGTTGATCATCGGGAAAAGTTTTCAGAACATCAAGAACTTGGTCTTTATCTTTCATTTCTTTAATGTTCAGTGCACTTGCAAGACCGGCATAAAGAGAAAAATGACTGTGATGATCATGTAAATAAGGAATTGATATCTGCTTCATTACAAACTCCATGACATAAAATAATTTCAAAACCTGCTCATCAATAATACCCCTATCTTTTCAGAGGTCAATTGAATTATCAGTTTTACTTTTTTACATGGTCAGTGTGTATAAGTTCCATTGTTAAAACTTACAGTTTTTGCTTTTATACAAACCGGAGACTTAATTTAAGCTGGTTTTTCTTGACATTTTGACTGCTCATATTACCTTGATTCAGGTATTTATCGGGTATTTATTGAAAAAATATTTGGAGAGCTTCTTAATGAAAGCAATTAAAAGTTGGCTTGGAAAAGACATCGATTCACTTTATGAGATCAGAAATGGAAAGTTGAATAATCTGGACAAACTGTTCATCATTTCCATAGTTGTAATATCTGCTTTACTTTATATCCCTCTGCTTGGAAACTTTTTCCTTATAGATCCATGGGAAAACCACTATTCCCATGTTGCATGGGAAACTCTTGAAAAGGGTAGTTTTGCTAAATTGTGGTACCAGAATTCAAACCGTTTCTGGTCAAAACCCCCTTTGCTTTTCTGGATGCTCATGCCTTCTTTTTCTGTATATATATCTGAATTTACAGCGAGATTGCCCATAGCTCTTTTTGCAATTTTTACTCTTTCAGGTTTTTACATGCTTCTTTCAAGGCTTTATGCAAGAAGAATTGCAGCAATTTCAACATTCGTTCTTATGATGTCTCCCCACTTTTTTCAGCTTTCAAGACAGGTGATGGTCGATCTCCCTTTCATTGCACTGAATACCATTGCACTGCTTTGCATGGCTGTATATTTTGTCGGAGATATCGGTGAAGATGAAAAAATATGGAAAATCCCCAGACGGAATTTCTATCTTTATCTTTTTTACTTTTTTGAAGGGTGGGCTTTTCTTGCCAAAGGACTCCTTTCAGTTGCAATACCGGGTGCCGCTTTATTAATATTCATGCTTCTTACAAGAAACTTTAAATATGCTTTTGCATGGAAACACTTCAAACATCATCTGGTAGGATTTTTCATATACCTTGCCGTGATAATGCCCTGGCTCGGATACATGTGGTACAGCGAAGGATTCCAGTTCATACGGATATTTATCTGGTTTCACCACTTCAGAAGAGCTGCCGGAACTATCCACAAGCCCAACGACCTTTATACACTTTATATCCGTGTTCTCGGTTATTCAATGTTTCCCTGGAGCGCATTTCTTCCTGCCGCAATATACCATTTCTTTGCAGGAAAAAAAGAGTGGTTCAACAATCATAAAAACACTTTTATCTTCAGCATGGCTGTCGGACCTTTTTTCTTCCTCGGATTTTCTGGAACTAAGTTTTTTCACTATATCGCTCCCATAGTTCCCGTTCTTGCCATTGTCATAGGTTACTACATAAATAAAATATGGCAGGAGGAATGGAGTGCTTCGACAAAGTTTGAAGCATTACTTGCCGCTGTACTGATCGCGGTTATCGGCAGGGACATAGGCAACCAATATGGACTTTGGCACCATATCGTCACTTTCTGGCATGGAAGGAGGTTACCTTCCATTGGAAGCTGGCTTCCAACAATGATAACAGTATTTACCGTTTTTGCATTGATCCTTTTCTGCATGATATTTTCAAAATTTTTCAGGAAAAAAGGTTTTTATGCACTTTTTGTATTGGCAGCAGGATTCATGACATATTACTTTGCCGTTGTTATGCCCCAAATATCAACAATATACTCTCTGAAACCACTGGTTGACAGATATATTGAAGTAAGTCCCGAAAGAGCACCTATCGCCGACTACTATAAATGGCTCAGGAAATCGGTTTCTTTCGGACTGAGAAATGAAGTTACTTTTTTGAGAACGGAAAAAGATGATGCAGTCTTGAGGTTTTTTGACAGACCGGGAGAGCAATTCGTCATATTAAGACCCGGAGATCTCAGAAGATTCAACAGCCTTATGGGCCGTATCAATAAAAAAGCCGTTGAAATTGACAGGACAGCAAGAGACCGACTGCTTAGAGTCACCGGTCCCGGAAGAAAAAGAGATATGTCTCTTTCAAAACCATACAGACCTTCTGCCATTCCTTCAGATGTCATTTCTGTAGGGGCAATTTTTGATGAAGTTGCTGAAATTGCAGGATACAGGATTAGAAGTGAAAATGTTGAAAACAGAAACGGTGAATTCTGGACAAAAGAAGGTACCACAATAAATGTTGACATCTATTTCAGAGCTTTACAAGATGACATTGCCAGAAATTATGATGTTTTCCTTCACTGCGAAGGCAACAACAGAGACAAACGGACAAGGGGCGATGACCACATGGCTTCAGGAACTTATCCCACCAATTTCTGGAAAAAGGGGGACATTATCAGGCATCCCATGAGAATAAGGATTCCCCGTGACACTAAAAACGATTACTATATTGCGTGGGTTGGAATATATGATTCAGATTACAGAGCAAACATATCCAATCCCGACTCTGTACCGCATGACGGTGATAACCGCCTGGAACTGATCAAACTTCATTTGGACAAATAATATGGCGGAACTTCTGGCACCTGCCGGTAATCTTGAAAAACTTATATGGGCGGACATATATGGAGCAGATGCCGTTTATTTCGGAGTAACAGACTTTTCTTTGCGCTCTTTTGCCGGAAATTTTACTGTTGAAGAAGCTGATACCGGCTTGAAACATCTTCATTCAAGAGGAAAAAAAGGATTTGTCACGCTCAACATTTATCCATACTCAAATGAATACGGCAAACTTGTTAAAACTGCAAAAGAACTGGAAGAATGTAAAGCCGATGCGTTCATAGTTGCAGACTTAGGTGTTTTCAATTCATTAAAAAAAGCAGGGATTAAAACACCTCTGCACATATCCACTCAGGCAAATACCTTGTCATGGCAGACAGTAAATGCATGGTATGAAATGGGTGCATCAAGAGTTAATCTTGCAAGAGAACTTAGCTTTGAAAAAATTATTGAAATTGCAAAAAATACCGCAGCGGAAACTGAAGTTTTCATTCATGGAGCCGTTTGTTTCAGCTATTCAGGGAGATGTGCGATAAGCGACTGGCTTACCGGAAGAAAAGCCAACCGCGGCGAATGTACTCATCCTTGCAGGTGGCAATATCACCTTGTTGAAGAAAAAAGACCGGGTGAATATATGGATGTCAATGAAGATGAAAGAGGTCTTTACTTTTTCAACCCCAAAGAACTTGCATTATTTGAATACATGCCCCGGCTTGCGGAGGAAGGTGTCACATCTTTCAAAATAGAAGGAAGGATGAAATCAATTCACTACATTGCTTCCATCGTATCTCTTTACAGAAGAATATTGAGCGGAGAACAGATCAGCAAAACGGTGATATTCAAGCTTCTTAACCGAGTCAAGAACCGGGGATACAGCACAGGTTTCATGAAAGGGAACATAACTCCGGATGATTACCAGATAGATGGTGAAGGCTCCGTTTCAGAAGCTGAGTTTCTCGGCAATATTCTCCCTGAAAAAAAAGATGGGTTTTCAGTTCTTGAAATAAGAAATAAAATATTTGGCGGTGAAACGGTCGAACTTCTCACACCTGATGGAAATACTGTTGAATATTCATTTCCCGAAATACTTTTGTTTGATGACGGAACTGCTGATAAAGAAGCAAGCCACTCAAAGTTCATACTCCTTAAAGAAAACTTTGAACCGTATTCCATTTTAAGGAGAATAAATAATTGAGCTGGCATAGACTTGTAAAAATTCCGGCTAAAAAAAATATTTTTTTCCACTATACAATTGAAGCTTATGAAAATCTCGGGATTATTTCAACTCTTCGAAAAGATGGTAAATATTTAATCCTTGAGTGTTCAACTCCTTTAAGCGGAGCAGTTTATTTTGATAAAGTTATCAGTGGATTAATTAAAGAAATGGACAGCGAAGAAAATGAATAAGAAAGTTTTTATACTTCTTTTTATAGTCTCTGTTTCCTCTCCCCTTTTTGCTCTGATCGAGGGAAGGATCGCAGACAACAAAATACCGTCAATAACATCTGAAGTATCTCTTGAAAAATCTGAGTTTTTATACAATGCTCCGGTTTATCCCTATTTAAACCTGAACTTCGGAATGATGATAAACAGATGGTCACAGCCGGGACTTTCTTTCGGGATCGATTTTCAATGGCTTGATGCTGAAAAATGGGCAGGAACCGTAAGAGCTAACGGAATTTTACTGACAGACCGTAAAATGTCTGATATTTTCATAGGGGGCTATGTCAATGCCTCCATAACAGCAGGAGAAAAAATATCAGGATTTAAAGGAGTTGTCCACTCAATAATAACTGCATCCCCCGGAGACGACCCTTTGATAGGTCTTGAACTTCAACTTGGAGCCTATGTTTCTCCCCATGAATCAATGAATATATTCCTTGCTCCCGCTGCGGGAAGAAATTTCATAAAAATTGAAAAATGGTATTTCAACCTTGTTCTTGCATTAGAGGTATTCCTTTGGAAATGACAACATCATTACTTAGAAAGATAGAAAAACCGGGCAGATACTTTGCCCCTTTTATCGATCCGGTCAAAAAAAAAACTGACGATCTCTTCCCCAAAGTTCTCATAGTATTTCCCGATCTTTTTGAAGTTGCTCAAAGTCACACAGGGATAAAAATATTATATTCGATCTTTACTAAAAACGGGTTTTTATCCGATTTCGGATTTGCAGTAAAAAACGATATGGAACCTTTCATGAAAGATAGCGGCAAAATGGCTTCTTTCATGCACGACATCAATTTCAGAGATTTCGATGTTATCTGTGTATCTTTCCAATATCAGCTTCAGTATCCCGCTTTTTTAAAGATGCTTACTCTTGCTCAAATCCCGATTGAGAGAGAAGAAAGGAAAAGTGGAAACTATCCACTTATAATTGCGGGCGGTCCGGTTATGTGTAACCCAGAGCCTATCGCTCAATTCATAGACGGGGCTTTCATCGGTGAATTTGAGGCATCGGCAGATAAGCTCACCGCCGTTTTGAAAAATAAGAAAATCTCTGATGAAACTCTTGTTGCACTTTCCAATGTTCCGGGAATGTATGTTCCTTCAATTCATGACAGCTCAAAATCAAAGATCAATGAAAAAGGAGATATAGAACAATTCAGTGCATCTAAAGTTCTTGTTTCTGATATGAATGAAATGGTGGAAGCATCTTTTGATACACCTGTTTTTGCACTGAGAACCGTTCACGACCGTTTTTCAATTGAAATAATGCGTGGTTGCACAAGAGGGTGCAGATTTTGCATGGCAGGCTCATTTTATCGTCCCCACAGAGAAAGAAGTGCCTCTTCAATAAGCTCGATCCTTGATAAAGTTGCAGGCTGTTCAGGGTATGACGAAGCAGGATTTCTCTCTCTTTCATCAGCAGATCACAGTGAAATAACTGAACTTCTTGTAAATTCTTTCGGAAAGCACGGAAGAGAACTTGCAATATCGATGCCAAGCCTGAGAACAGAAAGCTTAACTCCTGAAGTGATAAAGGCAATAAGCAAAGGGAGAAAAGGAGGTTTTACTTTTGCACCTGAATCAGGAAGCGAAAGGATAAGAAAGGTTATAAACAAAGGTTTTTCCGATGAAGAGATAATGGAAGCTGTAAAGCAGGTATTTAACAACAGATGGCAGCATATAAAACTTTATTTTATGATAGGTCTCCCTCTTGAAGAAGATGAAGATATTGAAAAAACTATCACTCTTGTCAAAAACATAGCCTATCTTGTCAGAAAATATGGTAAAAAAGCATCCGTAACGGCAAGTTTTTCAACATTCGTACCTC
>SLGQ01000266.1 GCA_007136595.1 Candidatus Sumerlaeota bacterium
AAAGTGTTCCATCATAAGCTCTTAATTCAGGATTGTAAGGATTCCAGCCCCATGTTGATATAGGTGCAAGTGTTGAAAGATTAAATCTTTTAAGTCCCGCCCATTCAAAGGTGTATATTACACCATCCATTATTTCAAGCTTTGTAACATCTCCTGATGTGTTTCTCTGATCTTCAATATCAAGTGTATCAAGATTCATCTTTTTTACACCTTGACCGTCTCCTACATAAAGTTTATCATTGTGGATTCTTAAAGCTTTTGTAGTTCCGTAGGTATGTTTATGGAAATAATCTTCTGTTTCAAGGTTTATCTTTGACACTCCGTTTTCAACGGCAAGGTAAAGAATATCTCCTTCAATTGCAAGATCATATACCGGACCATAAACATTTTTAGAGAAAAGAAGCTCTTTTTCATCATAATCCATGATTGAATAGACTTCCACCCTGTTGTAAAATCCCACCGCCAAAACGCTTCCTTTACCGGCAAGAGAATAAACGGTTTCACCCAAATCAATGTAATCTTCAATGGGTTCAATAAAAGGGACACATCCTGTGGATTCTAAACTTTCTCCCTCTCGAAAAAACTCTGTGTACACCCCTCCCAAAACATTATTATTGTTTTCAAGAACACAGTAGCTTGATGTTATCAAAGAGCTTTCAGACCCTTCTGAAACGGAAATTCCAAACAAACAAAGTTTAGGCACAATAATAAACAACAAAATTAACAAAAAAACTTTTTCCTTACCAAACATTATTTTCTCCGTAATAAACAGTTAAAAAACTATTGAGTTCATTTTATAACCGTTTACGGGGAGGCCCTCGCACCGTGAGTTGTGAGTTGTGAGTTGTGAGTTGTGAGTTGTGAGTTGTGAGTTGTGAGGATTATTGAATGACTTTCTGAAAGTCAAACTTAATTCAGATTTTATCGACATAAAAATCATTGTATCTCCTGCCACCCTTAAGCAATACATCCGAAACAATTTCTAAGAAACCTTGCAGTGGACAGAAATTGAATGGCATGTATCACAAAAACTGAGAAAAGTTATCATGCTCATCACAAAAGTCAACAAATAAATGTTGTTTTATTGCTTTTCTACCATCAAGGCAGACTAATACTAATTAAAGACTTGTGTATCGGGTGCTGTGCGGTCTTTTTTGCTAGAAAACTATGTTGAGAGCAAATGTTTCAATTTTAGAAATAAGGTCATCTATCTCTTTTTCATTATCAGGTGGAACAAGCCCTGAAAATCTGCTCACTGTTTGAGAAACAATTGTGTGTATCCCTTTCACTTTCATCTCATTTTTAAGGAATCTTTCAACGGCAACTTCATCAGCAACAGCATAGGCTAGCATCCCTGAATAGTCTCTTTTTTGCAAAAGGTCAAAAGCGATTTTAAGCAAAACATATTTATCTAAATCAGGGGGATCAAAACTCATCTTTTTTCCAAAATAGGAAAATTTTAAATCTTCTATTCTTTCAGCAACAGGAAGCATTTCAGGATATGAAAGAGCTGCCGCAATTGGAATAAGCATACTGCTTGGAGCAAGTTGTGAAATCGAGGAGCCGTCTTTGAACATTAAGGCGGCATGAACATCAACTTCGGGATGAACAATGACACCGAGCTTTTCAGGTTCTATTCCGAAAAGCCAATATGCCTCTATAAGCTCCAACCCTTTATTAAGCATCGTTGCACTGTCAACGGTCACTTTTGCACCCATGTCCCACACAGGATG
This sequence comes from Candidatus Sumerlaeota bacterium, assembly GCA_007136595.1. Taxonomy (GTDB): domain Bacteria; phylum UBP6; class UBA1177; order UBA1177; family UBA1177; genus SLGQ01. The sequence continues at coordinate 1,734 of SLGQ01000266.1, forward strand.
TTTCAGAGCAGTTTCAGCATCTGCTTCGACCATTTGCGATGCACTCATGTTTCTGAGCGCACCTCCTGATGCAGTCAAATAAACTTTAGTAATATCATCCATTTCACGGTTTTCTATTATCTGCATTAAAGCCGCATGTTCACTATCAATGGGGATTATTTTTGACCTGTCGGTAGTTATTTCTTTCCCAAGATAGTAGCCTGCTATCACAACAGACTCTTTGTTGGCGAGACAAACCGGTATCCCCCTTTTTACAGATTCAAGAGTGATTTTCCATCCCGAATTTCCCGATATAGCATTGATTATTTTGTCGGGTTTAAGATCAAGCAGATCAAAAAGACCTTCCTTTCCGTGATATATTTTATCAGAGTTGAATTCCACCTTTTCTTTGTCATTTTCATCAAGCACTGTAACTGCTTCAATACTTCCCTGATGTTTTGACAAAAACCGGTTCAGTAAATTGATATTTTTTCCTGCACTGCAACCGACAAGCTTAAATTTTTCAGGAAACACTGAAATGATTTTCTCTGCACCGGAGCCGATCGAACCGGTAATGCCGAAAACTACAACTCTACAGCACATAGGATCTTATTAAAAAACCGACAAATATCACTGCAACCGAAATGATCACAGAATCAGACCTGTCAAGTATTCCACCATGTCCCGGAAAAAGTTTCCCTGAATCTTTAACACCTGCATTTCTTTTAATAAGTGATTCAACAAGATCACCCGCTTGTCCAAGAATCCCGATAAAAAGAGCAATGGTTACAACAAAAAGAAGCTCTTCCTGTTTAAGAAGAGTGAAACCGAAAACAAAACCTCCTATCACGGAAGTAATTGCACCTGATACGGCTCCTTCCCATGTTTTGTTCGGACTGATAACGGGAGCAAATTTGTGTTTGCCTAAAAATCTTCCTCCATAATATGCACCTGAATCACATATCCAGGGAATTACAAAAGCAAAAGTTAGCCAGTGATAACCTGAATCGCTGAATCTGACAAGAGAAAATAAGCCGAAAGGAATCCCCAGATAGAAAAAACCTGTTAAAAACAAAGTCATTTTTCTGAATTTCTCTTCTATGCTGTCATTGCCAAGCAAAGAAAGAACCGGGATCAGCACAACTGCTCCTATCATAGTTGCAAAAAACTGTCTCAATG
>SLGQ01000187.1 GCA_007136595.1 Candidatus Sumerlaeota bacterium
TATATCCTCATTCTTACATAAGTTTTGAGACAGCTTTGAATCACTACGGGTTTATTCCTGAATCTGTCTATGAAATCACTTCTGCTTCAACAAGAAAAACTAAGATATTCAGTACACTATACGGGAATTTCAGTTACCGCTCAATTTCTTCCCGCCTGTTTTTCGGATATAATATCAATGCTGCGGAGGGTTATATAATAGCTTCACCTGAAAAAACTGTTCTTGATTATTTATATTTTAGAAAGGAATTTGACGGAAACGATCTTTCACAGTGGCGACTCAATGTTGATGAATACAGAAAAACTGTGGATCGGGAGTTAATTGAAAAATATCTGAAAATATTCAATAACAAGTCGCTTGAAAGGAAGTACAACATTTTAAAGGAGTACATAAATGCTTGATTTTGAACTTATCTTAAAAGAATTTTCTCCGATTGAACAGCAATTCAAACGAAATGTTCTCAGAGAATATTTGCAGTATAAAGTGCTTGATATAATTTATAAAAGTGATTACTCAAATTCCCTTGTCTTTCTTGGCGGAACTGCTTTGAGAATAGTTCACGGCAACACTCGTTTTTCAGAAGATCTCGATTTTGATAACTTGGGAATGAATGAACAGGATTTTACGAAATTAAGCGATTTCATAAAGTACGAACTTGAGCTTGACGGATACGAAATTGAAATGAAGCAAGTTTTTAAAGGAGCTTATCACTGCTATATAAAATTTCCAGAGCTGTTATACAGAGAAAAACTGAGTCCTGTAAAAAGCGAAAAGATACTCATCCAGCTTGATACCGAACCTCAGAACTATAAATACGAGAGTGAAAAATTCCTTCTTAAGAAATTTGCACTTTTCAGGTTCATTCAAACAGTCCCCGTTTCAACACTTTTAAGTCAGAAAATTTCGGCTCTTCTTGGAAGAAAAAGGGGGAAAGGGAGAGATTATTTTGATGTAACTTTCCTTTTTTCAAAGACAACACCTGATTTCAGGTATCTTTCAGAAAAGCTCGGAATAAACAGTATGGATGAGTTAAAGAAAAAACTTCTTGAAAATGCAGATTCTGTTAATTTAAAAGAACTTGCATCAGATGTAAGACCGTTTATTATAAAGACAGATCAGATAGATCGGGTACTTATGTTCAGGGAATTTATTGAGTCGTTGTCTTCTTAAAACAGTTGAATGAACGAGGGGTTTTGATTGACTTGCAACAACTGATCTCAGGCTCTTCAGCTCTCAAAGCATTTTTTTTGCAATTTTTGTTGATTTTTCTGTTTTTTGAACTAATAATGATTTTATCAAACTTGTGTTAGGGTGAATCCTATGCGTGTAATGATCGTGGAAAAGCCTTCAATGAGAAGGAAAATGGAAAAGGCACTTGGAAATGAAGTCAAGGTTGTTTCAAGTGTCGGACACATTGAGTCTTTGATAGATCTTGAATATTATCTTCAGGATCATTTTAAAGAAGGCAGAAAACCTTTCTGGAACGAACTTCTTCAACATCTACCTTTCATACCTGAAAATTTCAGACACACAATCACAAATAAAAAAGTTTTTGCTGAAATTGATGCCGCACTGAAAAAAGCAACTGAAATAATACTCGGAGCCGACCCCGACAGAGAAGGAGAACTTATTCACAGAAATATTCTTGAAATAGCAAAAGAAAAAGGTTCTGTAAAAACTGACAAAATAACCAGAATATGGCTTCACAGTGAAACAGCACCTGAAATAAAAAAAGCATTTGAAAACCGTCAGAACTACAAAGATTTTGACGGTTATTATCAGGCAGCAAGAACCAGAGAGATAGTTGACTGGCTTGTCGGCATACAACTCACCATATTATACAGCGTTAAGTACGGAAAACCGGGAAAACCTGTCAGCATAGGAAGAGTTCAGACATGGCTTCTTGCTGAAATAATAAAAAGATTCATTGAAAACCGTGATTTTGTTCCCGAACCTTTCAGAACCTTTTCTTTTCTTACAGAAGATGGTGTCGTTTTCAATATGATAGATGAAGACGACAAAATATTTAAAACTACCGACCTTAAACTTGCCGAAGAACTTTATAACAGACTTTCCGACAGAAGACTCCTTATAACCGGAGTGAAAAAGAAAAAATTTGTTGAATATGCTCCCGCACTTTACGATCTTAAAGCTCTCCAGAAAGATGCTTCGGTCAGATATGGAATATCACCTGATGACACTCTCAAATCTGCTCAGAAACTTTATGAAGAGTATGATCTTATAAGTTATCCGAGAACAGATTGCTCCGTTTTGAGCGAACAGGAAGCTGCTGAACTGAAACATGCAATGAACCTTGTTTACAGGTTTGATGAATACAAATCTCTTGTGATGGCAGTTAAAGATCAGAACCCCTCATTAAAACTGGATAAAAGGTATATCGGCAAACTTGAAGGACACTATGCCATAATACCTGTTCTTTCTTATGATAAAAGTTCTGTCCCTGCACTTCAGAAAAGGGAAAAATTGATATTTGACCTCATTGTTAAAAGATTCTGCGCAACTCTTCTTGACCCTGCTAAAGGGGAAACAACTGAATTCAGAGGAAGTATAGAAGAATCACTTTTCCTGTCCAAATTTAAAAATTATACTTCTCCCGGATATCTTGAGTTCATTAAACCTGAAAGGAAAAAAGAGGGGGAAGAGGAAAAGATCATTTCTGTAAATTATAAGAAAGATGATCTTTTGTCAGGAATGCTTGAAATGAAAGAAGATATAACAAAACCTCCTAAACTTTTTAAAGATCACTCCCTTTTGACACTTATGGAAAAAGCACACCTTCAGATACAGGACGCTCAACTTAAAACCGCACTTAAAGAAGCTGACGGTATCGGGACTGCCGCAACAAGATCTTCTTTCCCCCCTTTGCTGATAAAACGGGGATATATCACGAAGCAGGATGACGGAACTTATATTCCTACTCAACTTGGTTTGAAACTGTATGACATTCTTCCTCAGGAACTTGTGATCCCCGATTTTTCCGCAAATCTGGAGTATGAGCTTGCCGGATTCATAAAGAAAAGAATGACAAAAAAACCGGAAGAGATCATAAAGGAAACAGCAAAACTGCTGGAGTCAGTATTTTCAAAAATAGGAAAGGGAGGTTATGGAATGAGCAATGCAGATGCAGGAACAGTTATCGGCAACTGCCCGGTATGCGAAGGTGAAATGAAGGAATTTTCAAAATCTTTTACTTGTCAGGGCGAATGCAAATTCATCATTTGGAAAAGTTATAACGGAGCTCCGGTTTCTCAAAGTGATGCAGTTGAACTGCTGAAAAACGGTGTCACTGAAAAAACTTACAACATGGAAAACAAAGCCGGCAAAAAATTCAAAGCAAAACTTTTCGTTGACAAAGAAGGAAAGAAAGTTGGCTATAAATTTGTTGATTCCCCTCGATCTTTTTCAGGAACCCTCTCCGAAAAACAGACAGCACTTATTGAAAAACATGGTGACGACCAGATCAAAGAATCTCTTAAAAACGGCGATTTTGCAACCTGTAAAAACTGGATCGATGAATTCTTCCGGAAAATAAAGGAAAAGGACAACAGTAATTGATCAATTACAAAAAGTTTAGTTGTCAAAAAGGTTGTTTTTTTGTCACTCTCCGCTAAAATCACCATGTGAAAATTTACGGGGGTGTAAATAAATGATCAGTTCACAAATTGCATATCTTGCAGATCTCGGGTCGAAGTTAATACTTGTAATGCTTTTCTTTGCCAGTTTTCTTGTCCTTGCTTTCTACATTGAAAGAAAGATCTTCTTCAGGAAATATTTTCACAAAGATATTTCAGATATGATAAATAAAATCAGGAAAAGTGAGTCCCGGACAGATGTTGAATCCATCCTTACAAATGACAACAAGGAAGAGTCCAAGATCATCATGAGATCATTGAAAGACTCAAAAAATGATAACCCGGAAAAATTTGAAGCATCTGTTGCCGTTGATATCGATCTTGAAAAAAAATCGTGGGAAAAATATCTTCTTTACTTTGCCACTGTCGGTTCAAATGCCCCTTTTCTCGGACTTCTTGGAACTGTTCTGGGACTTATGCAGGCTTTCTCCGATCTTGCTCTTGCCGCAAGACCCGATGCAAACGCTGCAATGGCAGGGATAAGCAATGCTCTCATAACAACTGTAGCTGGAATAGTCATAGCAATTCCATCTGTTGTGATATATAACTCATTTACAAAAAAAGTGAGCAGAGTTTCAACAAACATCAAAGCTGTCGCTAAAACGGTTTCCCGCAATTTTTAGAGGTCAGAATGCTCCTTCTTAATGATATTTCAAAACAGTATGGCGGACAAACCATATTAAACCATGTTACACTTCCTCTTTCAAAAAACAGAACCGCTCTTGTCGGAATGAATGGTTCAGGCAAGTCAACTTTAATGAAAATAATTGCCGGTCTTGAATATGCCGACAGTGGCGATATTACAACAAAAAGAAATTCTATCATTGAATATCTTCCTCAGCAGGCAACTTATGATTTTTCCGGTACTGTGTATGAAGAAGTTGCCGCATGGCTCAATTCTGACAGATTCAACGAACTGAGCAAAAGGGAATCTGAAATAATTTCAATTATGGAAAACGACCCTGAGCCTGACGATTCAATTTGCGAAGAACTTGCTGAAATCGTTGAAGAACTTCACACTCTTGATGTTAAAAAAAGGAGAAAGAACTCTGTTGAAACGATACTTTTAAATCTTGGGTTCTCCAAACAAGACTGGACCCGTCCGGCAAAAACTTTAAGTGGCGGATGGCAGATGAGGATAGCTCTTGCGAGAGTTCTTGTAAGGGAACCCGACATAATCCTTCTTGATGAACCGACAAACTATCTTGACATTTCAACCATAGATTTTCTTGCTGACTGGATATTGAAGTATGAAGGACAGATACTTCTTGTTTCTCACGACCGGGATTTTCTTAACAGGGTCGTACAGGAAACATGGGAGATATTCAGCGGAAATGTCTATATATACAGGGGCAACTATGATTTCTATCTAACGGAAAAAGAGCAGAGGATCAAAGTTCTTGAAAAACAGAGAGAAAAACAGCTTGATGAAATAAAAGTTCTCAATGATTTTTATGAAAAGAACAAATGTAATGCCGCCACAGCACCTCTTGCTCAATCAAAATTCAAATTGATGGAAAAACTGAAATCACAACTTATTGTTCTTCCCCGGACTCCGCCGAAAGTTACATTCCGTTTTCCAAGTCCTAAAAGGGGCGGTGAAATCGTTGCAGAAATAGAAAGTCTCTATCACAGTTTCGGAGAAATTGATGTCATTGCGGATTATAAAAGAATAATCAGCCGGAGGGAAAGGATCGCTCTTGTAGGAAGAAACGGTTTCGGAAAATCGACATTGATGAATATTATCGGTGGAGATATGGAGCCGGTATCAGGAGAATGCCGCCTTGGAAAAGATATTGAAGTGAGCTATTTCAGACAGCACGAAATAACTCTTCTCCCCCCGGAAATGACTGTTTTGAAATTCATAGAATCAGTTGCACCGTTTGATATGATGACAAAAGTGAAAACTCTTCTTGGCTGTTTTCTTTTCTATGAAGATGACTGGGACAAAAAAATTTCAGTTTTAAGTGGTGGAGAAAAAGTGAGACTGGCATTTATAAAAATGGTTCTGGAACCCGGCAATCTACTTCTTCTTGATGAACCTACGACTCACCTTGACATTGATTCAAAAGAAATACTTCTTAAAACCCTTAAAGATATTGATGCCACCATTATTTTTGTGTCGCACGATTCTCATTTCATCAATTCTCTTGCAACAAGTATCATCTATTTCAAAGGGAAGTGTGATATTGAAAATTTCCCCGGAAGTTATCAGGAATACATTGACCGTTACGGACACGATATAATTGATGAAGATTCAGTGGGAAACAGTGCAGAAGACCAGTTAAGTCAGGGAAAAATTGATTTTGAAGTGCAAAAAGAGATCCGCAACAAAGCTAAGAAACTGGAAAAAGAGATAAAAAACATTCAAAAGGAGATCGAAAATCTCGAAGCTGAAAAAATCGAACTTTCCCGCCAACTCAGCAACCCGGAATGCGGCAACCACAGTGAAGTATCAAATAAAATTGTCACCACAGACAAAAGAATACTGAAACTGATGGAACAGTGGGAAGAAAAATCTGAAGAATTTGAAAAATACTAATTTTATAAAAGGGGGAATGATTTGGCAACAGAAACTATCAGAAACAGTTACTGGGTCATGCCAGGAGAGATAATTGCAGGTCCATTTCCCGGCAGTGACGATGAATTTATGTATAAACTGAGGTTAAGGGCACTTTTTGACACAGGAATAAGAGCTTTCATTAATTTGCAGCAACCCGGCGAAATGTCGGTAAGCAGTAAAAATTACAAAGAAGATTACTCTTCTGTTTTCAAGAACTTTCTTGATATGGATGATGAAAATGAAATAGAAGGCGGATTTTTAAGAAGATATCCGATACCGGACAAAGATGTTCCATCTTCTGAATTGATGATAAAAATACTTGATGACATTGATATGCTCAGATCAAAGAATATCCCCCTTTATATTCATTGCTGGGGCGGGATAGGAAGAACAGGAACTGTTGTGGGATGCTGGCTTATAAGACATGGCTTTGCCGAAAAAGGAAATGTCATTGACCATATATTTAATTTAAGAAGAGCATATCTTGACTCCGTATGTCTCTCTTATCCTTCACCTGAAACCGATTCTCAGGAAAAATTCATATTGAACTGGGAAAAAGGGAAGTAGATATAATTACAATTCCACACAGATAACATTATCTATAACCAAGTGTTCACGATCCGGATCAGTATCAAAAATCGAAAAGATAAGTTCAAAGTCTGTAACGGTATCAGAAAGAGAAAAATCATAGATCAACTCAATCCATTCATCTGTATCTATTGTCATGTAAGTCGTATAGGTAGAATATCCGCCATTACGGTAATGGGCATTTCTTATGTCACCTCCACCGCTTACCCAGTAAGCACATCTGTAATTTCCTCCATTGAGCGTAATTCGCTGAGATGAAAATCTATTGTGGGAAGCCGTAGTATTTTCAAGTTTCAAAGCAAAATCTCCCTCAAATACCCGTGTCGTTTCCTTTTTGATCCTTGATGCGGCAAAATTTGAGGCGGGACCTCTCCACCCATCGGGAAACCCGGGATCTGTCCAAATTTCAAAGCTGCCGTTTGGCAGAATTGAGTCAATATAACCGCACTCCCCACTGGCATAAACACACTCCATCCAGTCACCACAAGTTACACCTTCACAAGGATCACCCTCAACACAGAGATGACTTATCGGGTTACATACAGGTGTGGGGTCAAAGCAGTCTATTGTTGCAGCACAAAATCCTTCTTTGGCATCACAGTTTCCTGTAAAAGGGTTGCACTGCGACCAACTTTCATCACACTCAACACCGACACACCTGTCTATAGCAAAATCCTCTTCATTTCTTGGATAAAGCTTTGAGTTGCTGTAAGAAAAAGCACCTATCCCCCTGATGAAAACAAACTCCGTCCCGACAGGAGGATTGTCATATTTGTAAAGGTAGTTGGATATCATAAGTCCATCCGTAACTATGAAATCTCCGAAATGATTTGCACCGGTAACAACTTCAACATTATCAACCTGAACAAAGACTGAAATATAATCATCGGCAAAAGTGCCATCTGTTTTTATGTCGGCAGGATCAACGATTTTAGCGGGAGGAACTCCTTTTCCTGCTTCAATCACTTCAACTTCTTTTATGAAGTCAATTTGAGTTACACCGAAATAATCACCAACTTTCCCGGTGATTTTAACTTTGTCTCCCAAAGATGGGGACGGTATCGAGCTGGTGCCGGGAAGATAAATGTATGTTCCGCTGAATCTCTCAAGCAGTTCCGGGTCATGGTCATCAGGGTCGACCTGAATATAAAAAGCTTTCCCACTAAATGCCGTAACAATTCCTTCAACGATCACAGGGAGACTTTTGGGGTGGGCTCCCTGCATAACCTTGTATATCGTAGTTTCTTCGGGAGGACATTCAGCTCCGAGAAAGTTTGGAGTATAAGGACAAAGATCGCAGGCATCACCCATACCGTCACCGTCTGAATCAAGCTGATCGGGATTATAGTGATATGGGCAGTTATCTTCAACATCAGGGATTCCGTCACCATCCCTGTCTTCAAGATCGGGAACCAGACAATCTGTGGAATTTGGAGAAAGCGGACAGGGATCACAGACATCTCCTATTCCATCACCGTCTTCATCTCCCTGAACACCGCCATCGATCGGTCTTATCGGATTAAAAATATATGGACAGTTATCTTCAACATCAGGAATTCCGTCACCATCACTATCTTCCGCAGTTATCATTCCTGTATATGGGTGCTCATCATCCTGTGCTCTGGACCTTGAAGGAACGCAAGTCGGCTCATTAACAGGTTCACCGCAGAAAAACAGCGGATAAGAATTTTCATTTATCTCCTGCAATTCCGCCAGAGTCTTTCCTGTTTCGCATTTAAGACATATTTTTTTATCAACACCGCACACATCTATGAAATCACACTCTTCTGTCCCTTCTATTGCATCCATGATAAGTTTGTCTCCGTAAAGGGGTTTTCCACCTCTCATTACAAGAGCTACACTTTTTTCTGTCGCTGCTATTACAGCTCTGTAAAAATTTGGATGCCCAAGTCCGTCAAATATTGCAATATCACCCGCCAAACCGACACGCAATGTGCCTGTAACATCGAGCATTCTAAGGGCGTTCGCATTGTTTTCCGTACCCATTCTCCAAAGCTCTCTGTCTGTAAAGAAACCGTTCAGATAAACCGAATTGAAAAAATCGGCACAGGCGTATTCTCTCAACATGTGTATTGAGCCTGAAGGTACCCAGTCGGTTCCAAGACCGAGAAGCACTCCCTGATTTGCAAGCATTGTTACAGGAGCAGTATTTCCATAAAGAGAAATGTTGCTTCGTGGCGACCAAATTACAGCGGCACCTCTTTGGGCGATCATTTCACCATCAACAGCAGTAATTGCAATGGCATGAATAATGGCAGTATTTGCCTGTATAAGATTTGCTCCCCCTTCTTTTTGTCCTGAAAGGCAAAGCATTTCATTTCTTGCGGCAAGATTTATCCCTTCAGAAATATGTGGAAGGTAACACTCGTTGTCCATAAGGTGTTCACCGTCAATACTGGGATAGTTACAATTATCTGTCCGCATTGCTCCGTTTGCATCACCAAGAGGGAAAGTATTGTAATAAACTTCCACACTTCCAAGCCCTTCTGTGTTTTTGAAATTCTGATCGACATTTCGTACAAGACCGTTAGCACCACCGCTTCCAGCCATAGATGTTGTTCCTGCCATTATATTTCTCATTTCGCCCCATGTGCGGAAATCAGCATTGGTATTACTCGGTTCACTCAAGTTTGTATAACCGTCAAAACCTCTTCTCCAGTAATGTCTGTGAGCAAATCTTTCATCAAACCACACTTTCGGATCATGGTGTGTCCAGCCTATGTGATCGTGGGCATTGATTATTCCGGGAGATATAACTCCCTGAGCACAAGTTATCACAGTTGCATCGGCAGCTTCAGGAAATCCTGTACAGTCACAACCTACACAGAGAATAACTCCTCTTTTGTTAATAAGTATCTGTCCGCCTATGTAATTTTTAGAACTTCCAAGAACATTTCCCTTTAAAAGACGGTTGCCGTCACCTGTTACAACAGAGCATACCCCCGTTTCAAGAGGCGGTAATGTTTCGCAGAATTCTTCATCAAACTCAAGAAATTCATCATCGTCGTCATCATCATCCGGGGTACCACCCCCATTATCATCATCCACAGTCTCAATGTCATCTACAGTCTCAAAATCATCTTCAACCTCAAAATCGTCCTCGACCTCAAAATCGTCCAAGGTCTCAAAGTCATCTACAGTCTCAATGTCTCCGGACTCCAAATCATCCACAGTCTCAAAATCTCCCGACTCCCCGGGAACATCAGTATCTACAAAGTAGTAGTTTTCCCTGTCCCTTGTGCTCAAGTCACCACAACCAATTAATATAAATGACAAAAACACCAACAAAACATTCTTTTTCATTAAAATCGCCCCCTGGAACAAAAAAGCACACGACAGATTCTATCTTAAAATGAATTTATTTACAACCGGTTTTTAATTATATTTTCATTATAAAGGAATTAAAAAGTGATTGAACAGCCATACGGTCTGTTGCCGCAGATGTCTTCATCCCAGTATGCGGAACTTTTGATCGTTTTTGGAATGTTGACAAACTGAAAACCGGGATCTTTTAAAGTAATTGCATTCCATTGAAATATAATTCTATAGGTATCACCACAGATAAAGCCGTCAGATTCAATGTAAAGAGAAACAGGGCTGTATGCTTTAAGTTTGAAATTTGTATTGACAGTTTTTTCCTCTTCCAATGTATCTGTGCTGAACAACCTTTCATTGCCTGATAAATCGCTCAATTTAATATAAAATATCCCATCATCGGGGTTGGTTGATGTAGAAGAACCTCCTTTCAATTCATATTCAACAGAAGCGTGAAATTTCAGACTGCTTAAAACGGTATCCTCTGTAGCCATAATTGTTATTCCTGAAAGTATTACACCGTTATCTGAAACAAACATTCTTGCATTATCAGTATCAAAGAACATCACTCTGCCAACCGGCATTATACCAACATTTGGAAACTCAATTGACTCTTCTTTTGAAACAACTGCATTTTCAGAAAACACAAAACTGTCTATTTCTCTAATTTTGCCATAAAGGGGCCACTGTTTCATGTGCGTTTCATCAATTTCCAAATCTGCAACAAAAAGAAAATTGACAGCTCCGGGAGTATCAATAACTTTCACACCTTCATTAAATTCAAGGAACCTTGTATGTGAACCGTAAGCATTTTCAGGCTCCAACATTATTACTCTGTCAAAATCATCATATATCCCGTTCCCGTTGACATCATAGACAAGCCTCATATTTCTTATCTCGACATTTTCAGATTTTTCCAGAAAAAGATTTATTACTTCAGGCACATACATTCCTTCATCTTCTGAACTTATCATGACAGCTCCAAGGACAACATTTTTTCTGCTATCAAATATTTCATTTCCCCTGAAAGTTTCCTTTTCTGCTCTGACACCTTCAGTAATAGTTAAATTTACAATTTCCGCATCCTCAAAAGATATCCGGCAAACACCAAGAAAACATTTATAATGTTCATGGCAATGTTTGTCTTCAAGGCAGTTTTTTTGTCCATAAAGTTGGACA
>SLGQ01000312.1 GCA_007136595.1 Candidatus Sumerlaeota bacterium
CGATCAGAATTAAGGTCAAACCCATTATAAATATTGGAAAAACCTTTAGGATTGAAAGCCGTGCAATCGTTAGTGACCATCTAGGCACTGGACAATATTTGAATTTGGGAATTCCTCACAAATTAACAGCAGGGACATGCCCTCCCGTCTCAGAATGTCCTGAACCTCCGAAAGAGGATTGCGGAGAAATAAATGAAATCAAAGAAGATCAGGAAACTGATGAAAAAAACGATAATGAACAAATCAATGACGATATGCCTTTTGATGAAAAACCTGTTAAAAGCAGTGGTTGCAGTACACTCCTTTTCAAATAATCCTATATCCAGTTTCCGCCGAGCGCTCTGTGGAGTTGCACGCGGCTTAAGAGGGCTCCTTTTTCGATGGAAAGTTGCAGTTGTTTTAGTGAGATGAGGTTTTTTTCAAGTTCAACAAGCTGAGAATAAGGGAAAAGCCCGTTTTTGTATCGGTATCTGCTGTTTTCAATGATCTTTTCCATTGATTCTATCCTTTTGCCGATACTTTCTTTTTGGGTTTCGGCATTTTCTATGGCAAGAAGCGCTTCTTCGATTTCTTTAAAGGCGTTGATAACCGTTTTTTTATAGTTAAGCTGTGCCTGCTCATAGAGGACAAATTTCTGGTCAACGACTGCAAGTTTGCTGCCGCCTGCCAGTGTATAATTTATGTCTGCTCCAACAGTTGCTGTAAGATAATCACTTGAAAAGAGCTGGCTCAATTCTTTGACATTGAGGTATCCAAGCGTTCCTGTAAGAGATATTCTGGGAAAAAGATCTGCCCGTGCCGCACCTATTTCCTGTCTTGCTGCTTCAACTTTCAATTCTGCCGATTTTATGTCTGCACGGTTTTCAAAAACAGAAGAGGGAAGAGCCGCCGGAACAGGCTTTGCCTGATGAAAAAACTGCATTGAAAGCTGAGTTGTTTCAATAACATTTATATTGGGGGTCTCTCCAAGAAGTATCGATATGGCATAAATTTTTGAGGTCAGTTTCGATCTGGTATCAGCAAGTGCCGCCCTTGAGCTTTCAAACTGTCCGAAAGCCTGCTCAACTTCGTTTACAGATCCATTTCCAGACTCATATCTTTTCTGTGTAAGTTCATATAATGTCTGATTAAGATCAAGTATTTCAATGTTAAGTCTTTCAAGTTGCAAAAGCTCCGCAATATCAAAATAAAGCATCACTACCTGACTTATCACAGAGAGATATACTGTCTGGAGATCTTCTTTTGTCGCTTTTAAATTTGCAATCGCAGCCCTTTCAGTGCTTTTCAATCTTCCCCATATATCCAGCTCAAATGAAAGCCCGGTGTTTAAATTATAGACACCTGTCGTTTCAGGTGAAAAGCCGAATTCCATTGAAGGTTGTCCAGTTTGTGGGTCTGTCCCTGACTTCATTCCCATCGCTGGAGTTCTTCCATAGTTTACACCGGTTCTTCCCGATAAAACAGGGAATCTGACTCTTCTTGAAAATGAGAATTGTGTTTCAAGAAGTTCCACTCTGTTAATTGCAAGCATAATATCAAGATTACTTGTAACAGCTTTTTCAACAATTCTGTTCAGTTGATCATCTTCAAACTGTTCCCACCATTTAAAAGGTGAAATTTCTTCGCTGGTTACAAAAGAAGTTTCTGTCTGGAAAAATTGTTCCGTTTTTATTTCCTGACTCATATCTTTTTTTGCAGGAGCCATTGAACAGGAAAAAATAAAAAGTGATAAAATTGCTATTAAGCAGAGTTTTTTCATTGTGTTACCCCCGCTTTGTTTTTTGAGAAAATTGATTTTATGTCTTCAACTACAAGAATACCGCAGGGGACAAAAATGAGAGTCGTAACAGTTGAAAAAACAACTCCGAATCCAAGGCTTATTGCCATCGGTATGAGGAATTGTGCCTGAAGGCTCCTCTCAAATATCATTGGAAGAAGCCCGACAAATGTTGTAACTGAAGTGAGAAGGATCGGTCTGACTCTTCCTGCCGCCCCTTCAAGAACCGCTTTGTAAACAGGAACCTTTCTTTCCCGGATAAGTTCATTTGTGAAATCTATGAGAACAAGCGAGTCATTTACAACAACTCCCGAAAGTGCAACAACTCCTATCAGACTCATTATGGTCATGTTCCAGCCAAGAAGAAGATGTCCGAGTATCGCACCTGTCAAACCGAAAGGGATCGCTGACATTATTATGAGTGGCTGCATATATGATTTGAAAGGTATTGCAAGGAGAATATAGATCAGAAGAAGTGCTATTCCATAACCTATTGCAAGACTTACAAGAGATTTAGCCTGTTCTCTCTGGGAGCCTTCAAATGAATAAGTTACATTTGTAAAACGGGGAAGAACTTCCTGCTCTATTCTTCTTGCAAGGTCTCTGTTTATTTCGTTTGAGCTTGCAACACTGTCATCAACATCGGCTGTAATTGATGCTATTCTCATCCTGTTGGCCCTTCTGATGGCACTGTATCCTTTACCTGTTTCAACTTCCGCCACATCGGTAAAAGGTATTTCTGTCCCGTCTTTGGTTCTTATCCGCATATTCCTGATATCATTTACAGATCTTCTGAATTTTTCCTTATATCTCACCATTACTCTTATTTCGTCTTTTCCCCGCTGAATACGGAGAGCTTCATCTCCGAAAAAAGCCTGTCTAACCTGCATTGCAAGATCTCCGGTAGTAAGTCCGAGAGTTGCGGCAGTCGGTTTAAGTCTAAGATTTAATTCTTCTTTGCCTTCTTCAAGAGAGTTCTTTATATCAAAAACACCCCGGTAATCCATCAAAATATCTTCAACCATTCTTGTTGCACCTTCAAGCTGGTAGTTGTCATCGCTTGCGATCTCAACTTCTATAGGATTTCC
>SLGQ01000153.1 GCA_007136595.1 Candidatus Sumerlaeota bacterium
AAGGTTTTTTTTTTTTTTTTACAGGGAAAAAATAATTGTCGTTGTTCTGTGATGGTTAAATACAAGGAATGCCCTTTTATAAGGGTGCCTAAGAAAAAAACTTGATTTTCCCGAAAAAATGATAGGTTTTTCAGGAAAACTGTTTGGAGGTGAGCCATTAACAGTGTGTCAATCAATATCAAACCCTGAATATATGGGAGCAAACAAGATATTTTCAAGGAGCTGTTTTTCTGAAACGGTTGAAGAAAGGACAAGTCCTTTATCAATTTCAGGGTGTTCTTCAAGAAAGATGTGCATACTTTTCATTCTCCCTTTTGCTCCACTTTTGACTTCAACAGGATAAATCCTGCCGTTTCTGACCAAAACAAAGTCTTTCTTTAGGGTCAATACCGCATACTGACTGCATAACATTCCCGAAGAAGTCAAATCACAGTGTCCCGGAAAATAGAAAACACTGACAGAAAAAACCTCAAAATACAAATTTGAAAAATATTGACATTTATTAGCACAAACAATATAAACATAGATGAATTTAGTTTGAGCTAAACAAAAAGTCCTGAAAAAAGCGGAGTCAGAGAATAACCAGTGACTTTCAATCCTGAAATACATCACCGCCGTTCGATCCGTTTACAGGGTCACGATTATTCACAAAACGGTGCATATTTTGTGACGGTATGCGTAAATAAAAAACTGGAATTGCTGGGAAACATTGAAAACGGTGAAATGATTTTAAATGATGCCGGAATGATGGTTTCTAATCTGTGGCAAAAAATGCCTGAAAAATTTGATGGTGTATTTATAGATGAATTTTGCATAATGCCCAACCATTTTCATGGGATTCTGGTGATTGATAATTCAATAAAACAGGGCGCAAACATGGTTTCGCCCCTACAGAATGAAATTGAAAATATAACCAATGTAGGGGTTGAACCATGTTTCAACCCCATCCAAGGGTTGCCCAGATTTATTTCTTGGTTTAAAAGAATTTCCACAAACAAATATATTCGAGGTGTCAATGAAAATGGCTGGGAACCGTTTTACCGGAAATTATGGCTCCGCAATTACTACGAGCGGGTTATCCGCAATGAATCAGATTTTGAGGAAACAAGGCAATATATTTCCAGTAATCCTGCAAATTGGGAAGGCTCAATGTAAAAACACAAGGTTATTTTTACATGTTTTTTGTAATTTTACAAGGTTATTTTTACATGTTTTTTGTAAAAATACAGGGTTGTTGCCTAAAAACAAGTAGAAAACCACTTTTGGAAGTGTTCCAATCCGTTTTTGACATAAAATTCTTTCCTTTCCTTTTTCTTGAGTGAATTCGGGTTGTCTATCAAAGAAAAATTGGCATTTACAGGCTGGAAATTGTCTGAAAAAGTTGTCATTTTTCTGAGTATTCCCCCTGTCATAGTTTGAGGAGGCGGAAAAAGATCGCACAAAGCTCCCCCTTTTGAAAGGTGAAGGATGTTTTTTGCAGCCCATAAACCTGAAAAAATACTTTCATTGTAACCTTCAACACCACTAAGCTGACCGGCAACATAAACATTGTCCATAGACTTTATTTTAACCCCGTTATCAAGAACTTCAGGAGCATCAAGAAAACTGTTTCTGTGAACTGAACCGTATCTTACAAATTCAGCGTTTTTGAGTCCTGGCAACATTCTGAAAACCCTTTTCTGCTCGCTTTGTCTCATTCTTGTCTGACATCCGACCAGATTAAGAACAGACTTCTCTTTGTTTTCCGCTCTTAACTGTAAAACAGCGTAAGGTCTTCCCCCTTCCCACTCAAATCCTACAGGTCTGAAAGGACCGAAAGAGAGAGTTTTAAATCCTCTTTGTGCAAGCACTTCTATAGGCATGCACCTTTCAAAAAATTCCGGTTTTTCAATTGAAGTCCAGGGGATCTTGTCTGCCTGTAACAGCTCATTGACAAACATTTCATACTGATCTTTGTTTAAAGGGACATTAAGAAAATCGGGATCCCCTTTCCCGTATCTACTGCCCCAGAAACATTCGCTCAGGTCTATACTTTCAAGCGTTATAAGGGGTGCTATGGCATCATAAAATGATCCGTAACTTCCTGCAATTGACTCAACCATCTCTTCTTGTGTCAACGGACCTGTCGCAATGATATGGCAATCTGCAGGATAATCTTTTTGCAACTGTTCAATATTCCGTATAAAAACATTTTTCCTGATAGATATCATGGGATTTGTTTCCAGAATATCTGAAATACTTTTTGAAAACTGAGTTCTGTCAACAGCTAAACTTGCTCCTGCAGGTACTGAACATTTGTATGCCTCATGTAGTAAAATTGAGCCAAGTATTTTCATTTCCTGTTTTAAAAGATAGCTCGCTGTCGAAGGCGACTCAGATTTGAGAGAATTTGAACAAACCAGTTCGGCAGGATTTGTATCGGAGTAAACTTCACTGTTGATAAAACCGGGCTTGCTGTCAAGAAGTTCGACGGAGTGTCCTTCCAGAGCAAGCTGTAAAGCAGATTCACAGCCTGCAAGACCTGCTCCGGCAACTACAATTTTCATTGAGGTTTATGACCGCATATCTGGCACACTTTGCCGCTTCTTTTCTTTTCGACTATGTATTCTGCTCCGCATTTTTCACACTTTTCACCTTCCAGAGGCGGATACCAGCTTATGAAATCACAATCAGGATATTTGCTGCAACCGAAAAACATTTTTCCTTTTTTTGATCTTCTCTGCCCTATTTCTCCGTCACATCCCTCTTTAGGACATTTTCCTACTTTTATTTCTTCTTTTACTATGGTTTTACATTTCGGATATGCACTGCATGCTTTGAATTTACCGTATCTTCCATCTTTGATCACAAGAGGACTGTCACAGTTGGGACATTTTTCATCAAGAAGTTCCGGCTCGTTAATTTCATTCTCTTTCAAGTGTATTTTTTCGCCGATATTTTCAAACCCTCCTGAAAAATTACAATCGGGATATTTTTCACAGGAAAGGAAAGGCTGGTTACCTTTTTTTGACCATCTCAAGACAAGTTTCGCACTACATTTAGGGCAAGGTTCCTCGGCATATATTTTCTGTTTACCCTCTGTTTTTATTTTGTTGATACTTGAATCAAGAACTTTACTGAATTTATCATAAAAATCTCTGACAACACCGACCCATTCTTTGTCACCCAGTTCAATGACATCAAGATCCTCTTCCATTTTTGCAGTGAAATCAACATCAATTATTTTCGGGAAGAAAGAAAAAAGTGTATCACTTACAAGTTCACCAAGCTCAGTCGGCTTAAGTGCCCCCTTAGGTTCTTTCATCCTCTCAATGTAGTTTCTTACAATTATCTGCTTAATGATCGTTGCATAAGTTGAAGGTCGTCCCACACCTTTTTCTTCAAGCTCTTTTATCAGCCCTCCCTCTGAGAATCTGGGAGAAGGCTTGGTAAAATGCTGGACTTTTTCAACTTCTTTTAAGGAAAGATCACAACCTTCCGGAACTTCAGGGATCACTTCATCTTTTGAATTTCTTTTATAGATACTTCTGTAGCCGTCAAAAACCAGTACACTTCCTGTTTTACGGAATTCATATTTCTTATCTTTGTCACTGATGGTTATTCCCGTACTGTCATATACTGCATCTTTCATCTGTGTTGCAACAAACCTTTTCCAGATAAGAGAATAAATATTGAGCTCATCTTTTGTAAGATATTTTGAAACAGCATCAGGAGAAAGCTTGACATCTGTGGGCCTTATGGCTTCATGAGCATCCTGTATCTTCCCTTTTTTATTTGCATATACCCTGCATTTGGAAGAAAGGTAATCCTTTCCGAACCTTTGTGTAACATATTCTCTCAACAACTCATTGGCTTCTTTTGAAATTCTGAAAGAATCGGTTCTCATATAAGTTATAAGACCTGTTGCACCATCTTCCCCTACATCCTTACCTTCGTACAGAGCCTGAGCTATCCTCATTATTTTTTCAGCAGTATATCCGAATGTTCTGGAAGCTTCCTGCTGAAGATTGCTTGTATTAAGAGGTGGAAGCGGAGATTCTTTCCTTTTCTTTTTTTCAACGGATTCCACAACAAAACCTGTTGCATTTCTGATATCTTTTTCAAGTTTCACAGCTTCTTCTTCTGTGCTGACATCAAGTTTTTTACCGTTTACTTTTTCAAGGTTCCCATCTATTTTTAATCCCTTATTTTCAAACAGCCCCTTAAAAGACCAGTACTCACGGGGAACAAAACCCCTTATCTCTTTTTCCCTTTCAACTATCATTTTCAGGGCAACAGACTGAACTCTTCCTGCACTCAAACCCTTTTTTACACTTCTCCACAAAAAAGGTGACATTTTATAACCGACAAGCCTGTCAAGTATCCTTCTTGCCTGCTGAGAATTATAAAGATTTTCATTTAATTCCACCGATTCTTCTATAGCTTTTAAGACACCTGTTTTCGTGATCTCATTGAAAAGAACCCTCTTTACTTCTCTCCCTTCAAAAATAGATGCTATGTGGTAGGCAATGGCTTCACCTTCACGGTCAGGGTCGGAACCGATATATATTTCATCAGCTTTTAATGCTTCTTTTTTAAGCTGGTCAATTATTTTCTGCTTGCCCTGGATTACTTCATATTTAGGTTTGAAGTCATTTTCAATTTCCAAACCGAGTCTTTTTGGAGGAAGATCAATAATGTGTCCCATTGATGCAATTACTTTAAACCCTTTAAGGTAGCGGCTCAATGTTTTGGCTTTTGTAGGTGATTCAACGATCAGTAATTTCATTTCATATCTCCTGTAAACTTAAAAATCTTTCCGGGACATTCAGATATAAGGTCCATCATTGTAAGTGAAAGAAGTATAGCCGGCAATTCCGATGATGAATAAGAACTTTCAATTGAAAGTGTATCGAAATCCATACCGTCTTCCCGTTCAAGTATCAATTTTACAACTTTTGCTTCTTCAACGCTCAAACCATTAAATATCGAAGTATCCGGTTTCTTCTGTTTTGTTCCGTTTTTTTGTTCTCCAAGGTACCTGGCAAGTGCATCAATGCTTAAAAGAGGCTCAACACCTTGATTATTTTTATATTTTTCCAGAAATTTATTGTTCCCTGCAAAATTATTATCATCTATCTGACCCGGAACAACAAAAACCTTTTTTCCCGACTCCAGTGCCAGTCTTGCTGTCAAAAGACTTCCGCTTTTAATAGAAGCCTGCACAACCACCAGAGCGGAACAAAGCTTTGCAACGGTCATGTTTCTTATCGGAAAATTTTGCCTGAGTGGCGGAGTACCTTCCGGAAACTGGGATATCAAACCCCCGTTCTCTGATATTTCACTGGCTAAACCTATGTTTTCTTCAGGATAGATAAGATCAAGCCCCGAACCTAAAACGGCAATTGTTCTCCCTCCGTATTTTAAGGCGGCTCTATGTGATTCAGTATCGATCCCTCTTGCAAGCCCGCTTATCACTGTTCTTCCGGCTCTTACCGCAACTTCAGCAATTTTGTCAGCCATTTTTATCCCGTAAATTGAGGGTTTTCTTGAACCCACTATTGCAACACCGTTCCCATCTTCCTTTTTCAACTCCCCTTGTATATAAAGAGGAACAGCTATGGGAGGATCGCATTTAAAAAGGATGTCGGGATGTGATTTATCGCTGTTAACTGTCTTGATCATAACTTTTCCAAAAACTCTTTCATCTCAATGATCTGGTCATCAGGCGTTGAAGCCCCCGCTGTTATACCGATTAATTTACATTTTTCAAGTAACCTTATCTGTTTATCTGAAAAACTTGAAGGAGATTCCACCATGAAAGATCTTTCATTCCTCTCTTTTACAACAGCAAACAGCTTGGCGGTATTGGAAGAGTTGCCGCCACCTACGACTACGACAGCATCAACTCTCGAAGCAAGTTCCCCTGCCGCATCCTGTCTTTTCAGAGTTGCCGTGCAAACTGTTTTGGCAAAATCAAATGACCCACCCGATCCAATGGACAACTTTCTTACTTTTTTAAGGAGTTTATTGTAATTTGAAGGTCTGGAAGTAGTTTGGGCAACCGCAAATATTTTATGATGGTTTTTTATAAACTCAGCCAGAAGTTTTTCACCTTCATCGGAAAAATCAGGAGAAACAACAATGTAATCGCCCTTTATTCTGGAAGCTATGCCTTTGACTTCACTGTGATCCTTATCTCCCATCACTATAATCGAAAACCCTTCTTCCGACCGCATACTGACAAGCTGATGGATCCTTTTTACATAAGGACAAGTGGTATCCATCACCGTTATTTCATCCATTTCCTGAAGTTTCTTTTCAATATCCAGCGTTATTCCGTGACTTCGCACAACAACAATGGAGCCACTGCAAACATCTTCCAGAGAAACAACCTCAACACCTTTTTTACCGTATTGATCTACAACTCTCGGGTTATGTATCAGCGGACCAAGCATTACCGCTTTTCTGTTTTCATCTTCTGCCTGTTTCACCGATCTTTCGAGCATTTTCAAAGCCCTTCTCACACCGAAGCAGACACCTGAGTATTCTGCGGTAACTACTTTTACCAAATCACTCTCCCATCCTTTCAACTGCATAGTTAACTATTTTTTCAGCCGTCTGATCAAGGTCTATATCGGAATTGTCAACAATAACAGAGTCAGATGCAGGTTTTAACGGTGCTATCTCTCTGTTTGAATCCTGTTCATCTCTCTTTTTGATCTCGTCAGCAAGCGTTTCAAGCGATATATCTGCTATACCTTTTGCCTTAAGATCGAGCAATCTTCTTTGAGCCCTTTTGAGAGGTGAAGCGGTAAGGAATATTTTCAGTTCAGCTTCAGGAATTATAACCGTTCCGATATCTCTCCCTTCCATCACAACGCCTCCCTTTTCCGCATAAGCTCTCTGGATATCAAAAAGCTCTTTCCTGACAAAAGGGATCGCTGATACCGAAGACGCAAGCATACTCACTTCTTCTGTCCTGATATCTTTTGTAACATCCTCTCCATTTAAAAAAATATGGTTTATCCCCCCTTCCATTTTAAACCTTATGTCAAAGCTTTTCAGTTCATTTTCAATTGAAGGTTCATTGTCAAGAGATATCCCTTTTTTTATCATTATCAAAGCCAGGGATCTGTAGATCGCTCCGGTATCGACATAAAAGTATCCAAGTTTTTCAGCAACCAGTTTGCTGACACTGCTTTTTCCTGCTCCGGCAGGTCCGTCAATGGCAATTCTTATCTTTTTCATAGGCAGCTCCAAAATAAAAAAACTAGCCGATTATAGCAACCGTTTCAATAAAATCAAGCGACTGGACAACTCTTTATCTTATTCCTCTTAAAAGAGGAAAATATTTAAAAATATTTATTTGATTAAGATGAAAAGTTGTTGTAGAGGTATAGAGGTGTATGGTTTTTTGAATCACCGGATTAATAATCACATTAGTGGAGATTTAAATGGAAAAAAGAGCACACAATTTTTTTGCGGGTCCTGCGGCACTTCCTTATGAAGTAATGAAAAAAGCACAGGAGGAGTTACTTGATTTTCGCGGAATGGGTGTTTCTGTAATGGAAATGAGCCATAGAGACAAAGCATTTATTGCGGTCGCTGACGAAGCTGCTGCCGATCTTAAAAAGATTTTAGGTATTGGCGATGACTATGCTGTTTTATTTCTCGGTGGCGGAGCCACACATCAGTTTGTAATGCTTGGAATGAATGCTCTCCACGAAGGTGATGAAGCTGACTATATTGTTACAGGAAACTGGGCAAAAAGAGCGTATGAAGAAGGACAGATCCAGGGAAAAGCAAATCTTGTTGCATCATCAAAAGATCTTGAAAAAACTTTCAGCGAACTTCCTGAAATCAAAAAAGAGAATATGAGCCCCAAGGCAAAATATCTTCATTTCTGCTCAAACAACACAATTTACGGAACTCAGTTCTTTGATTTCCCCGAACCGCTTCCCGGTGTAGGACTTGTAAGTGACATGTCAAGCGGATTTCTCTCACACAAATTTGATGCAACAAAGTTTGAGATGATGTATGCCGGTGCACAGAAAAACATAGGACCTGCAGGTGTTACTGTAGTTGTTCTTAAAAAAGAGTGGGCAGAAAAAACTTTCACAAAGAAACTTCCCAAAAGTCTTGACTACAACTTCCAGATCAAAAAAGAAAGTATGTTCAACACTCCCCCATGTTTCAACATTTACATCACAGGACTTGTTTTCAAATGGGTTCTTGAAAATGGCGGACTTGAAGGAATGGAAAAAAGGAACAGGAAAAAAGCGGAAACAATCTATGGTGCAATAGATCAGTATCCTGATTTCTACAGAGGCTATGTAACAAACAAAGCTCACCGCTCATGGATGAATGTTACATTCAACCTCCCAACTCCTGAACTGGAAGATGAGTTTGTTAAAGCTGCAAAAGCTAAGAACATGCTCGGACTTAAAGGATACAGAGATCTTGGCGGGATCAGAGCAAGCATCTATAATTCAACAAGCCCTGAAAGTGTTCAGTTCCTCGCTGACTTCATGGAAGAATTCAAGAAAAATCATTAATCTAGAAACTTTTCTGATATGAGAGCATCATTCCATTGCCATTGACATCAAAGGAAATTCCATCAGTAGTGGGTCTTTCCTTTCTAATAAGAATAAAAACGACACCAAGAACAATACATCCCAAACCGACACCTGATAAAACACCTGAAACAACTCTTGTATCATCAGCAGCATCGTAGTGTCCGGTATCATCCTGTATTTCAGCAACACCGAAACCTATAACTCCGGCAGCGAGAGAAACACCGCCGACAACAAAACTTGCAATTGCAAGTCCTCTCAAAGGTCTGTATGTCTCCCTTCTCATGAGAGGAGTGAGAGTAATATCAGAGCCGTCAATTAAAGAAACATTGAGCCTGGTATCTCTATACCCTGTTTTTCTCAAGGTCAATCTTCTTGTATCAAGAGCCATGTGAAAAGTATCAGGAGCTGTTCCAAGAATAGAGCGACCTGAAAGAACCTGAACATTGGAAACAGCCTCACCTCTGGTACCCACAGGATTTACTGTTACGGTCGCACCCTTCCCTATAAGCTGAAAGATAATCCTTTCGTCCCTGAAAAAGTTTATCATCTCTTCCATCGGACTCATATCTTTGCTTGTCATGCGGATATTGTGCATTCCGCCACTTATGTGATATTCACAAGGAGTTGAAGAACAAACCCTGCTGCCATTTACAAACACCTGAGAACTGGAATTTGCATCAAATATTATTCTGAAAGTATCACTTGCACTTGCAGTCATTGACTCAATGCTTTCCGAATACTGTGAACCCAGAGAAACATTTGAAAGAGCACCTTGATCCATATCAGCTATCTGCTCTATGACAGATTCAATTGCAGACATTAAAGAAGACATATCCGTCTTACTGTAAACAAATCTTTCGCTCCCGCCCTTTGTGGAAACTTCCCTTGCAATATCAACGAGTTCCGCATTAAGCATACATTCATTGCCAAGACATGAGATAGTTGATCTAAGGATTGAATCTGCCGCAAGCGCCTTTCCCAGAGGAATTTGAGTTTCCTGATCATAACGCTGTGAATGACTCTCTCTTCTTTCCTGTCCCAGAATTTTTTTCATCTGTTCCTGCTGACTGGAACGGTCAATGACCATGAATCTGCCAGTTGAAGAAAGTTTTCCTCTCATCATTTCAGTGGCATTTTGAAGCAAATCAACTGCAAATTTACCCGACCTGTCATGAATATCCATAACTGCAACCTTTGGACGGGAAGCAAAAAGTGGTAAAAACAGAGCAGAAATCAAAGTAAAAACAATTATTTTTTTCATATCGACTCCGATTGTCAAAAAATCTCAGGACTATATTGTATTCCTTAGTATCACCTTAATCAAGATTTTTATTGTTTTTGAAATTGTTGTGTTTCGGGCTATTTCTTAAAAGTGAGCTTTTCTGCGTTAAATTTAAGGTTGGTAAATCCGGAAATCCCCACCTGATACCCGGTGACAGTGAGCTTACCTATTAAAAATCCAATGGTGTCACCGGAATCTGTCAATAACACTGCCGTATCTGTACCTGTTGTGTCAAGCTCAAAAACTTGTGGAAGTTTAAACGGTTCCCTCTGGAATCTAAACTTAACCTTAGCAGATACACCGTTTATACCCTTAAAGTCAACTGTTACCAGTGCAAAATTCCCATCATTTTCTCTTGACGGAGCAGAAAGGATCAAAAGCTCATAATCGGGTCCATCAAATTCAAACTCTACTCCACCCTCCATACTTTCAGGGCTGAATCCTTCTCTGACATACGAAAAATCGATCGAAGCACTTTTCATATCATTAAGACACAACATTGAATAAAAAACATTCACTGATTCCATATTGGCATAACAGTAGTTTGAGTGGACATCTTCATCACAACCGCAAACAGGATCATAATAATCATCACAACCAAGCGGCATCTTACTGCACTCTCCCTCACCACCACAATTGCCATCCATCTTCAAACAAAAATTTCCATCTCCGCACTCATTATCATCATAACAGAGCTTACCGATATCTCCAGTGTTTCCAGTATTGCCAGTATTTCCGGTGTCTCCGGTGTCTCCAGAGTCTCCGGTGTCTCCAGAGTCTCCGGTGTCTCCAGAGTCTCCAGTGTCTCCAGAGTCTCCAGTATCTCCGGTGTCTCCAGTATCTCCGGTGTCTCCGGTGTCTCCGGTATCACCAGTGTTTCCAGTGTCTCCAGTATCACTGTCGTTTATATCGACATCATGATCATCAGTCCCAGCCGGATCTTTTGAAGAAGTAACACTGTTTTCACATGACACAAACAGAAAGAAAACTGAAAATACAACAAAAAATGACAAGAATCTCATAACAACCTCCATATTAAAGCAACTACATCTATTTTATTGATATACTGAAAAAGTCAACCGTAAAACTGATGCTGTAAATGTCTGAACCTTGATTTACGGGATTAGGGGATTAACATGATGGGGAAACGATCCAATTGTTAAATTTATATGGATTTATGGGGATCTGACCCCTCTTGCTGTAATCGTTTTGCTGAGGTCAGCAAAATGATCGGCAACCTCATATCCACTATTCTTGCAAGCAAGCATTGCCCTTGATAAAACTTTAGAAAAATTACGCCATTGAACATATTCAAGAACATCAGCAAGTTCTCTTGCATACCAAAATTCTGTGCCATCATCAGATATTCTTTTTGTCTCTTCAAATGATTTATAC
>SLGQ01000224.1 GCA_007136595.1 Candidatus Sumerlaeota bacterium
TAAAAACGGTTTTCTTTCCCGAACTGTCAAAAAATCGCTTGAAACAGATTGGGATTTCAGCCATAAAAACAGAGCCGGAAAAGTTGTAATAGATTACTCTTCTCCCAACATTGCAAAGCAGATGCATGTGGGACATCTCAGAACCACCATAATAGGTGACAGCATAAAAAGAATAATGAGATTTACAGGGTATGATGTAATTGCGGATAATCATCTGGGAGATTGGGGAACTCAATTCGGCAAGTTGATAGTAGGTTACAGATCGTGGCTTGATAAAGATGCCTATCAGAAAGATCCGGTAACAGAACTTGAAAGGATCTACATAAAATTCCAAAATGTTGCGGAAAACGATGCAACTCTCAATGAACAGGCGAGAGAAGAGCTTAAAAAGGTTCAAAACGGTGACAAGGAAAATTTGAAACTCTGGAAAGAATTTGTAGAGATATCTGTAAATGAAATAAAAAAAGTTTACAAAAGAATGGGTATCGATTTTGACACATGGTACGGAGAATCTTTCTACAATGATATGATGCCTGGGGTTGTTGAAGAACTTCTCGAAAAGGGGATAATAAAGGAAGATGACGGTGCTCTTGTCGCATATTTTGATGAAGAGGAGAATCTTCATCCCTGCATAATCAGAAAAAAGGATGGAGCATATCTTTACTCGACTAGTGATCTTGCAACTGTCAAATTCAAGAAAGATACATACGATATGAACAAAGCGGTCTATGTTACCGATGATCGTCAGCAGGCACATTTCAAACAGGTTTTTTCAATAGCCCAAAAAGCCGGATGGAACATAAAACTTGATCATGTAGTTTTCGGGATAATGAGTTTTAAAGGTGTTGCGATAAGTACAAGAGGTGGAAACACGATTCACCTCTCAACTCTCCTTGATGAAGCTGAAAAAAGGGCTTATCATATTGTAAATGAAAAAAATCCTTCTTTGCCGGAAGAAGAGAAAAAAAATATTGCAAAAGTTGTAGGTATAGGGGCGGTAAAATATGCCGATCTATCCCAGAACAGAACGAGCAATATAGAGTTTTCATGGGAAAAAGCATTGAATTTTGATGGAAACACAGCCCCCTATCTTCAATATTCTTATGCGAGGGTACGGTCAGTAATAAGAAAAGCGGAAGAATCGGGCATAAACACAGATTTTCAAAAAGAAATTATATTTGAAACCGGAATTGAAAGGGAACTTGCAGTTTCGATCATAAGGTTTCCAGAAACAGTTGAAAAAGCATCTGATTACTATAAACCGAATCTGATAGCTGAACATATTTTTGAAATGGCACAGAAATTCAGCACATTTTACAACGCCTGTCCCATTTTGAAGTGTGATCAAAATGTCATAATATCAAGATTAAATCTTTCTCATATTGTGTCCCAAACCATAAAAAAGGGTCTTTCTCTTCTGGGAATTGAAACTGTTGAAAGAATGTAAACTGCCGGAGGAAAAATGAAAAAAGAAACAGTAGCAGTAGGAATGAGCGGCGGTGTTGACTCTTCGGTTGCGGCGGCACTTCTGTTGAGAAACGGGTACAATGTCGTCGGCCTTACAATGGCAATATGGGACGGTTCCATAAAACTTGAAGCCGGTATTAAACATTCCTGTTACGGTCCCGGAGAAGAAGAGGAAATTGAAACTGTAAAAAAAATATGTGCAGATCTTGATATTCCCCATTTCACTGTTGACCTTAAAAAAGAATATCATCAGGAAGTTCTTGACTATTTTAAAAGAGAATACCTTTCAGGAAGAACTCCCAATCCATGTGTTATGTGTAACTATAGAATGAAGTTTGGATTTCTCATAGAAAAGGCAAAGCTTTCAGGAGTGGAATTTGACCGCTTTGCCACAGGGCACTATGTTAGAACCGTTGAAAAAGATGGTAATTTTTATCTCAGAAAAGCATTTGATGTTTCAAAAGATCAGACATATTTTCTTCAGGGAATAAAAAAAGAGATAATAAAAGATTTGATATTCCCTCTTGGAGAAATGAAAAAAGAAGAGGTTAGGGAAGTTGCAAGGGAAATAGGTCTTGAAGTTGCCGAACGACCTGAAAGTCAGGATTTTATTGCCGGAGAATATGCCCAGATATTTGAAGATCACAAGTTTCAGGAAGGTGACATCATTGACGAATCAGGGAAAGTGATCGGCAGACACAGAGGAATTGTTCATTATACCGTAGGGCAGAGGAAAGGATTGGGTATAAGCAATCCCACACCGCTTTATGTTTTAAGGGTTGATGCAAAAAACAACAGAATTATTGTTACAGACAAAAAACATCTTTTCTCAAATAAACTTACAGCTTCAAACTTCAATTACCTTTTGCCGGGGACTCCTCCACCGGAGTTGAAAGCAAAGGCGAGGATCCGCCAGAAACACAAGGAATCACCTGCAAACATAAGTTTTCATTCTGAAAATAAAATAACGGTTCTGTTTGACGACCCCCAACTTTCGATCACTCCAGGGCAGGCAGTTGCCCTTTATGATGATGAAATACTTATTGGCGGCGGAATTATAGACTGATCATAAAATGATGCTGCAACCTGAACTTTTTTTAGTTTGACCTGAGCCGGTATCGTCAGTATCATCTTCGGGAATGAGATCATCACTGAAATCCGGTTCCTCGTTATCATCGTTATCTTCGATCGGTTCAATCGGTTCTATTTTCTCTTTTTCTTCCTCATAAACAAAACACTCACTGTAGTCATAAACTGTGTTTTCCAGAGCATCAAATATCCCGTCACCGTTGACATCTCCCTCAATGAAAGTTTCTCCGGAAATTACATGTCTGATAAAATAAACAGCCGGAGGGATGTTTTCTTTGATGGAGTCAGGAATAAACTCTTCCGGAAGACGGAACCCCCAGACATCGTGAAAAGTGGGTCTAAGTTCAAAAGTATAAGAAAGCTTGTTTCCACTTATATTCATGAACCACTCGGTCATTTCACCGTAAGTCATATAAAGATCCTTTATCTGCATGGTGACATAGTACTCACCGCACTCATTAAAAATAAGGTCAGCCATATTAAATCCAACAGTTTGATAGAG
Organism: Candidatus Sumerlaeota bacterium; assembly: GCA_007136595.1. GTDB lineage: Bacteria > UBP6 > UBA1177 > UBA1177 > UBA1177 > SLGQ01. The sequence continues at coordinate 3,059 of SLGQ01000224.1, forward strand.
TTCAACATTTTCCGGGGGATCCATCCTGCTCCCCGGAGGATAGAGGATCATTTGACCGAAAGAATGATATGAGATCAGTCCGTCAATTGTTTTTACACCGAACTTTTCTCCATCAAGAATAAAATCTCTGACCGCACGGGTTTCAGGTTCGCTGAAAGGTTCTGTCCCGTGAACGAAATCTATTTCTATCCACTCTGAGTCGTAATTTCTGTTAAGATCGACTCCGAAACTGCCGTCAGGATGTTCTCTTCTGTTGTTTCTCCACATTCTGTTATGTTCATAGCTATATACATATCCATCCGGATTAAGAGCGGGGATGAACCAGATAACGGAATTATTGATAATATCGTTTATTACAGGATTCGAATCGGCATATTCAACAAAAAATTCGGCAATTGCAAGAGGAACTTCATAAGATATCCATTCTCTTGCATGAGTCCCCCCCACAAAAAGAATTTCAGGTGTTTCTTCCGTAGCTTCTTTGATCGCTGATATTCTGACAGCTTTAATATTTCTTCCTTCAATGGAGTTTCCGATATTGAAAACTGATGCGTAACCGTTGCCCGCTGCCCCGATCTTTGCAATACGGTTGTCAATTTCTTCAATAGTGGGGTATGAAAGCTCAAAATCAAGGTCCATTTTCAAAGGAGTTATTTCTGCAAAACCGGGTAATTGAATTATTTCATTTGGTGTTGCATGAATAATGTAAACAAGTTTTCCGTTTTCTTTCCGGGCACCCAGAACATCAAGAGTTCCAAGTATTTTAAGGGTATCTGTATCGGCTTCATCCATCTCAACCTTATAAACCACTCCAAAAACAGAAATTTGAGCTGTCAAAACTGCAAAAAAAACAAAAAAACGGAACATCAAACCCTCCTCGATCAAATCTTTAACGATTATATCCATGAAGGAAAAAAATTCAACAAGACTTCCCCTGAAAAGCTGTTTGATGAGATTTGGAGTTAAGCAGGCACTTTATTTAGTTGCAAAATGAGTGAACCTGTCAGAAACTCAACTGTTTTTTTTGTTTTGTCTGGAACTTGCATTTTTAAAATATTAAAAATTTGAAACTACCGGATTGATTCCCATTGCGTTTTTTAACTATATTTTTGACAGGATTGTAAAATAAATCTATAATTCATCGGAGTTTGAATTTCGGAGGCTCGGGAACCATTAGAAAACTGCTGATACTTCTTCTGTTTTTAATTGCATTTGTTTCATGTGCTTCATCTTACGGGGTCTATTATCGTATAAAACCGGGTGATACTCTTTTTGGTATTTCAAGAAAGTATGGCACCTCTGTTGACAAAATAAAAGAAACAAATAATATTGGCGACGAAACGAGGCTCTCTGTCGGGACTTATATTTTTATTCCCGATACGAAAGGGCCTATACCTGTAACAGAGACAGTTTCTGCTCCTTCACAAACGAAAACAGAGGATCGGGCAACGCCCGGAACCATAACCCCCGACAGATCTCCGGCAAAAGGTGCCCCTTCAAAATTTATCTGGCCCGTAGAAGGTGTTGTCACATCTCCTTTCGGAAACAGATGGGGCAATATGCATGAAGGGATTGACATTGGAGCTCCGGAAGGAACTCCGGTTTTTGCTTCAGCAGCAGGAAAAGTGATATTTTCCGGTGAAAGGGGAGCGTATGGACTAATTGTAATAATTGAGCATCCGGGTGACTGGTACACAATATATGCCCACAATTCAAAGAATCTTGTAGGGCAGGGTGCAACAGTCAAACAAGGTGACAAAATCGCACTTGTGGGTCAAACCGGCAGGGCGACAGGTCCACATCTTCACTTTGAAATAAGACAAGGTGTTAAACCGCTGGATCCTCAGAAATATCTTCCCAAAGCGGTCCCGTAGCTCATCAGGATAGAGCGACTGCCTCCTAAGCAGTAGGTAACAAGTTCGAGTCTTGTCGGGACTGCCATTTTTTTTAATTGAAAGGTTGAAATAAAAATCAATAAATGTTATCCAATTTGTGGATTGTGTTGTTTATTTAGGAGTTTTTTTATGAAAAAGTTTGCTTTAATTGTTTTATCGCTTGTTATTATCGTGGGTTGCCCCAGAAGAGAGAGAGGTTCGACCGAGGTTTCAGAATGTTGTAAAAAACACGAAAAGAAATTTTCCATTACTGACTATATCAGGATAGAGGGTTCTTTTTCAGGATATGTTTTCAATGATGGCAGAAAGCTCTATCTGGCAAGAAAAGAAGGCGAATCGGTGATGCAGATATATCTGGTTGAAAATGGAAAAACGATCAAGCTGACCGATGGAGAAGAAGCTGTTGACACATATAAGGTGAGTCCCGATGAGAAAAAATTTCTTTACCTTTCATCGGTTGGGGGAAACGAACAGTACAATATTTTCCTTTATGATTTTGAAAAGAAGGAACATTCAAAACTTCTTTATGACGAAAAAATAAAATATGAAAACCCGGTATGGACGGATGGTAACGGGTTTTTATATTCTTCCAATGAAGTTAACGGGAGAGATATTTTTATTTATCACTATGACCTGAACACTGGAAAAAGTTCTCTTGTGGTTGAGAAAAAAGGGTATAATGTCATAACTGATGCAAAATCTAAAGATGAGTTCCTTTTTTATACAGCAACAGGTAACAATATAACTGTTCCGTATCATTACCGTAATGGCAGAGCAAGGAAAATAAAGGGTGCCGACCTTGAAAGAAAGTATGTTCCGACAGGATTTTATAAAGACGGAATACTTATGTTTACAAATGAAAAAGAAGATATGGATTATCTCCAGAAATGGAATAACGGAGTTAAGCAAGATATTTTCAAGGATAGATGGGGAGTTGACAGAGTTGCTCTTGACAGAGTGAACCGCAATGCAATTGCTTTCTGCACAAATGAAGAAGGCTACAGCAACTGCAGAATCAAAAAAGGGGGTGAAATAAAGCCGCTTCCTTTTGAAAAAGTTATAATTTCTTTCAGCAGACTTGCGGGTGATATACTGGTTTATAACCTTTTCCGTCCTGACAGAATTTCTCAGCCGGAAGTTTTAAACCTTAAAACGATGGAAAAAGAACTTTTCGGATATGTGAATAACAATGGCATTGATGTTGAAAGTTTTGTGGCTCCTGAGCTTAAAAAAGTGAAAAGTTTCGACGGTATGGAAATACCGTACTTTCTCTATCTTCCTAAAAACGGAAAACCTCCTTACAGAACCATTGTCCATTTTCATGGTGGGCCCGCAAGCCAGATCAGACCGAGCTTTATTGTAACTTTCCAGTATTTTTTAAGCAGAGGTTTTGCTGTTGTTGCTCCCAATGTACGAGGTTCTTCAGGATATGGACAGGAATTTATGGATGCTGACAACTATAAGTTGAGAATGAACAGTGTAAAAGATGGCAAAGCAATAATTGATGCACTTGTTGAAAAAGGGATTTCCCAGCCGGAAAAATTTACCGCAATGGGTGGAAGTTACGGAGGTTTCATGGTTGTAGCTTCAATGTCGAAATATCCTGATGACTATATTTGCGGTGTCAATAATGTTGGAATAGCAGATTTTGTAAACTTTCTCAGAAATACTAAATCATACAGAAGAAAACTCAGGGAAGTTGAATACGGACCACTTGAAGATGAAGAGTTTTTAAGATCCATATCTCCCACTGAAATGGTACACAAAATTGATGGAAAGCTTCTTGTGGCACACGGTGCACAGGATCCTAGAGTTCCTGTAAGTGATGCATACCTTCTCATTGAAAGAATGCAAAAAGCGGGCAAACATGTTGAAAAGCTTATCTTTGAAGATGAAGGACACGGATACCGCAAAATGGAAAACCGTCTGAGATACTTTGAGACATCAGCGGAATTTGTGGAAAGGTGCAACAGTCTGAGTAAATAAATACCGCTTTTTCACCATTTCATTGACTTCTTTTCCATTTTGTTGCATATTTATAGTGATGTTTTGAAATCATTCCGGAGGATGATATGCATAGAAAGTTTTTGTCGTTAATGTTTCTGGTAATTATGTCAGTGATGTTAACGGGGTTAAGTCCTCTGTATGCACAGAGATCTAAGAGAATGAGGATAGCGGTTTTAGAGCTTACCCCTTTAAAAGTTCGCCCCGAGCTCGCAACAGGTGTTACAGATCTTCTTATAACTGAACTTGTAAACTGCGGTGAATTTGATGTTCTTGAAAGAACCCAGGTTGCACAAATTCTTAATGAACAGGGTTTCCAGCAGATGGGTGTAACTGATGCTTCCGCCGCTGTTGAAGCGGGTCGTATGCTTAATACTGACATAGTCATGATAGGAACTCTTCAGCAGTTCGATCAGAGTCTTGTCATAAATGTCCGTCTTGTTGAAGTAAGTACAGCCAAAATACTTTTTGCAGATAGAGAGGTTGCCGACAATAACGATAAGCTTATCGATGCTTCCTCACTGCTGATAGATTCCATAACGGCAAGGGTGACAGGAAAACCTGTTGTCAGGAAAAAACCTCAGAGAGCTACAAGGCAGACCCAAACGAAGGTTCCTGACGATCAGCTTCCTGTGAGAGTGTTTCACGCAAACAGATCACAAAGTTCCGGTTCCGGTCAAAATGATAAAAGAGATGACAAAGAAGAAAGCGAAAGCCCTGAATCGGGAACCAGAAAAAGAGCCCGGGAGGGCTTTGATGAGCTTGACAGAGAAACCAGATAGATCGTCCGGATAATTTTCCATTGCAGGAGTAAGCTTTCATGAAAAATAATCCTAAAATATTAATACCGAACATTTTTACCGGGCTTAATATGCTCATTGGACTCACATCGATATTTTATTCAATAAAGGGTGCATATATTGATGCGGCATGGTTGATACTTCTTTCAACAGTGATGGACAAGCTTGACGGCACTGCTGCGAGATTTTTAAATGCAAGCAGTATGTTCGGTGTAGAATTTGATTCTTTTTCCGATTTTATTTCTTTTGCCGTTGCACCTTCGATCCTTGTTTTTTCATACTTCAATGCAGTTGGAGATGGCTCGGCAAACGATTTTTATGTAGTTGCGGCATGTGCATTTTATGTCGTTTTCAGTGCTGTCAGACTGGCAAAATACAATACGACCCAGTCTGATGACAAAGATTATTTTTATGGAATGACTACCACCATGTCGGGGGGAATGATAGCTCTTTATATGGTTTTTGCCGTTGAAAATAATTTAAGTTGGTTTCTTGATGTAAACATTGTTGCAGGGATGGTCATTGCTCACGGAATTTCTCTTTTAGTTCCGTTCAAGTACCCTAAACTGAAAAAACCGCAATCTAAAAACGGACAAATGATACTGTTTCTTTCTTTTGCAATGTTTTTAGGACTTATTTTAACCAGAAGACTGCCGTGGCTCATTTATATTACAGGTCTTTTATATGTCGTGATAGGATTTTACAGAACAAAAAAGGCTTTTTCGCTGATAGCTATAAATGATTCAGATGATGAACATACAGATCACGGAATGGAATCCAACTCTAAAAAAGAATAACAGGTAAATGATGAAAAAAGAACTACTTCAGGGAATTGACAACTTTGATTTTGAAACTCTTAAAAAAAAGAAAGTGGCAGTTATTGCCAATCACACATCAGTTGACAGAAACGGTGTTTCGATAGTTGAAAGATGTTTGAACAGCGGTGTTAACATTACTGCGATTTTCAGCCTTGAACATGGGTATTTTCCCGTTGCTCAGGATATGGAAGCTGTAGGAAAAGAAAATAAAATAAAAAATATTCCCGTTTTTTCCTTGTATGGGGATGACAGCAGCTCTTTAAGTCCGGACCCCAATTTGTTCCAACTTTTTGATACTGTCATTTATGATATCCAGGATATTGGAAGCAGGTACTACACCTATCTTGCCAGTCTTGCAATGTTTATGGATAAATTAAATGAAGTTCCCAGAGAACTTATAATTCTTGACAGGATCAATCCCATCGGGGGAGAAATTGAAGGCTCTTTGCTTGACGACACCAAATATAAAAGTTTTGTGGGATATTTTCCGTTATGTCACAGGCATGGACTCACTTCTGCTGAAGCGGCAATGTATTACTACAAAATAAAAGGTTATACTTTCCCTGTAACTGTTTCCAAGTTGAAAGGATGGCACAGAGGTTCTTATTTCGATGAATATGATTATCCCTGGATGCCCACTTCTCCCAATATGCCAGGCATTGATGCGGCAGTTCTTTATCCGGGAGCCTGTCTTCTTGAAGGGACTGAACTTTCCGAAGGAAGAGGTACCACATTCCCTTTTCATGTTGCAGGAGCCCCTGATGTTGATCCGTTTAAATTGAAAAATGAACTTGATTCATTAAAGATCCCGGGGCTGGTTTTTACACCGCTTGAATTCAGACCGATGTTCCAGAAACATTCTATGAAAAGGTGTGGCGGCGTCTATATTTCTGTAATGGACAGAAAAAAAGTGAAACCTTTAAGAGCTTTCATAAGGATCATCCAGGTTTTCAGGGGATTTACCGGGGAAGATAATTTTTTTAGAGTAAAACCCTATGAATTTATTCGCAATATTCCTGCAATTGATCTTCTTTTAGGGGATCAGGTGCTTATAGGACTTTTCAGAAATTTTGCCAGTTTTTCTGAGGTTGATGACTACTTGAAAGAGTGTGAGCAAAATTGCGGGAAAGTTTTCAGTCAATACCATATCTACAAGTAAAAACCGGAGGATAATAATGAGAGCAGCTTTAACGGGGCTCCCTTTTTCGGGTAAGAGTTCTGTTTTTCAGGCACTTACAGGGATAGAATCAGGAAAAAAGGAAGAAACCGTCGGAACTATAAAAGTGCCCGATGAAAGAATCGATAAATTAAGTGAAATATATTCTCCAAAGAAAATAACTTATGCAGAATTTGTTTTAAGCGATTTTTCCGTTCCCGCTTCAAAAGATTCCGCAATATCTTCCAAAGTGAAAAATATGATCCAGAAAACCGATCTTCTTATAATGGTTCTCCGTAATTTTGAATCTCTTATGACATCAGACGGGATAGACCCTGTTTCAGAATACAGAAAAATCAAAGATGACCTTATCATTACAGATTTCATGGTGATAGACAAAAGACTTGAAAGGGAGAAAAAAGAAAAAAAGAACCCTCCCGAAATAAACATTCTGAAAAAACTCCACTCAATACTTGAAAATGGTGATATTCCGGGGGAGGGAACCCTTTTGGAAGATGAAATAAATACCGTTTCCAACTATAATTTTCTTACACTTAAAAAAAAGATAGTTCTTATAAACCAGTCTGAAGGTGAAAATGAAGTTCCCGGAGATCTTATTGAATTGCTTAAAAAAGATAATATTGATCATTTCTGTGTAAGTGCCCCGATAGAAATAGAACTTGCAGAACTTGAACCTGAAGAACAGATCGAATTCCTTAAAGATTACGGACTTACAGAAAGTGCTAAAATAAGGTTCATAAAAAATTCATACAAGTCACTTGGGCTGATCTCTTTTCTTACTACAGGACCCGATGAAGTGAGAGCATGGACAATAAAAAACGGAACACCTGCAGTTCTTGCGGCAGGAAAGATCCACAGCGATATACAGAGAGGTTTCATCAGAGCAGAAACGATCCACTACGATGATTTCATCAAATATGGATCTGAACATGAATGTAAAAAAGCAGGTGCATACCGTCTTGAAGGAAAAGAATATACCGTTAAAGACGGAGATATCATAAATTTCAGGTTTAATGTCTGAAAATTAAAAAACTCCATTTTATTGATTAATCATTTCTGAAACATAAAATAATATAGATTCGGAAGAGTAAGTACGACAAAACAGGTCGGGAGTATTGAGTATAATAGGTGTTGACCAGTGGAGGACAGGGGGAAGAAAATGGAAAAAGAAGTTCTTAAGATGAGCGGAGCATCAGACGGCAAGAAATACAAAACAAAACACTACAATCTGGATGCGATAATTGCTGTTGGTTATCGTGTTAATAGTAAAAGAGCGACTCAATTTAGAATCTGGGCAACAAAACGACTGAAAGAATATATTGTAAAAGGTTTTACTCTGAATGATGAAAGGTTTAAATCCGGCAACTCAATGAATTATTTCAATGAATTGCAGGAGAGCTTTTCATGAAAAAAGAGCATGAGCAGAGTCTTGAAGAACTTGAAGAAGATATAAAGAAATTAATGCCGAA
>SLGQ01000041.1 GCA_007136595.1 Candidatus Sumerlaeota bacterium
CCATGAGGAATAGAATGGCGACTATCAACAAAAATGTTAAGAATCGGTTAAAACCAATCAGGAACATAAGGGAACCTTAAAAGCACAAAAAAGTGTGCGACGCAAAACTACCCAATAAAGATACTTTATGATAAAAATCATTATTTAACTGCATATATCTCTCCATCTTCATTCCCAAAATAAATCACTCCACCTGAAACTGCCGGAGACAAGATTATCTCTTTTGCAGATTAACGGGTTTCCTCATATTACAGATTTTACACAGATCTTTCTGATGATATGTTTCTCTCAGTGTTTTATATGCTTCTCCGCTCCATATTTTCATTATCCCGCTATCATTAATATTACCGAAATAACCTAGCGTCTGCCTCATTTTGTCCGGGGCACAGCAAGGGTCAAATCGTCCCTCAGTGTTTATCCATGCTTCTTTTCCCAAAAAAGGACATTCTCCTCCAAGAACAATATCATCAATATTGCTTTCACTCAAGGGGAAGATGTTATCCAGCTTCAAGTTTTTTCCGTTTGGCAGCTTCTTTTCAGAAACTATCTTCTCAACTTCTTCCACCGTTTTATTCCACATTCTGATCTTTTTTTTATTTTGCCTCAAAGACAGGGTTTCCATTTCTTTAAAATGAACCCATAGATGATGTCCTTTTACTCTGTCTACACCAAGTTGAATCGCCAAGTTGACTATCCCGGACAATTCTTTCACATTTTCTGTCATAAAAGTAACTTGCAGTGTTACCTGACAACGGTTTTCACCTTTTACTGCCTCTTCGTCTCTTGCCGCGATAAGAGTTTTAACATTCTGAATGCTTTCTTCCCAGTTGGAACCGGCCATAATCTTTTCCTGAGTTTCTTTATTACTGCCATTAAGAGATATTTTTATATCGGATGTTACTTGAACAAGTTTCCTGGATAGTTCTTTGGCATCGTATCCAAGGAACGTTCCGTTTGTCGTGAGGTTAAGCTTTATGTCATACTTCTGACATAGTTCAAAGAATTTATCAAAATGTTTATAAAGAAGAGGCTCTCCCATTGTTGATGGTATTATCTCTCTCAGTCCGTAAGGAGCAGCTTCGGAAACTACTTTTTCAATAGTTTCAAAAGGCATGTTGCGTATCAACTCAGGAGTCTTGCTCTTGTTTTCCGGATTTAACTTGGAATGTTCCTCACACATTATGCAGTTTAAGTTGCAAGTGTCCGGATTTGTATCAAATGTAATCCGCCACGGTCCAGAAATGGATTCACTGATATTATCCTTTTTGTTTTTGATGTGCTGCAAATAGATTTTTTCAATTTCCACACCATGATTCTCGATTGAAGGAATAGAGCCGGCATCACTGAAGAGATATCCTTTCTTTCCCAGTTTTTCTACAAGATCAGGATCATCTACGAATCTCTGCATTTGTTCTGCCAGTGATATATAAGAGCGATGTTCAAAAAGAAGTCCATTGACTTCATGATGAACATATTCAATCATTCCTCCGGTATTTGCCGTGATAACAGGAACCCCTGCCTGTTGAGCTTCATGAATTACTAACGGAGAATTCTCAACCCATACAGAAGGAACAATGATCGCATCAACTTCATTGAAGACATTTTCAACAATGTTGTTATTACGGTATTCATCAAGCCATTCAACATTATTGGGATTTTCCTGATCTGAGGTTAGTGCTAACTTTTTCAGTGATTCTGTATCCTGGCCCCTCGGTCTTCCCCATATCTTGAGAGTAGCATTTCCCTTTACTTTTTTAAACGCTTTTATAAGGTCATGTATCCCTTTTGCCGGTATATGTGTTCCTATATATCCGAAAGTGAAAGCTTTTTCTCTCTTTCTCTTTCTGTTTTTAAACCGATTCAGATCAAAACCGTAATCAAGATAGATAAGTTTTTCCCTTGGGATCCCGAAAAACTGGTGGTGTCTATTTAATAAATACCGAGAAGGAGAAATAAATACATCAACCCGTCCGGCAACATCTCTGATATGTTCCATTCTTTTGCTTACCCAGTCGGTCCAGTAGTTTAAGTCTCTTTCAAACTGTTCTTTTTCTCCGCTGAAATATCTTGAATAACATCGCAGGGCGCATTTTTTATCTTCCTGCCCTTCACATGCCGCCCACAAGTTTTCAGAATCCTCGGGGAACATCTGCATAAATTGGCCTCTGGGACACATCAGCCAGTAATCATGGAGAATGTATATCACAGGGATGTCTTGCGGAATTTCAAAAACCAGTGAAGTTGAAAGGTGATTTAAATGCCCGATATGAACAATGTCAGGATTCACTTCTTCAAGGACATCTTTAAATCGTTTATCGATCTCTGAAGATATATATCGATCTTTGTTCCTGGGGTTGTTAACGATATGAAGAATTATTCTATTATCGAGAGCATCGTAATCTTTACGCATGCTGTAATCTGGTTTAAAAGAGTCCTCTTCTCTTGTAAAAACATGAATCTCATGGTTTTTAGAAAGCTCATTACACAGAGTCTGGCTATATACTTCTGAGCCGGCATTATAGATCATAGGATATCCGTGGATAACTTTTAATATTTTCATCTCTGAACCTCCTGACTGTTTGATCTCAACTCGATTTGAAATGCATTTATAAGATTTGATAAACCTTTTTCCAAGGGAGTTTCTGCTGTCCAGTTCAGATACTTTTCTGCTCTTTTGGGACATCCGTAAAATCTGGCAACATCATAACTTCTCGGAGGAGCTGTTCTAATCTCTGAATTACTTGATGCTATCTCTACTGCCATTTCTGCCAACTCTCCCAAAGTAGTAGGTATTCCTGAGACAAAATGAATCGGAGGCAGAAGCTCTTTTGTTTCTTCCATTATCTAGACAAGTGAGGA
>SLGQ01000099.1 GCA_007136595.1 Candidatus Sumerlaeota bacterium
AAACGACCGATAATTATATCATATTTTGAAGGAAAGTCTATACAAAAACCTATATCCGCTCGAACCCGAATTTCTGAAGCATTTCCATATCTTCGTCGGGGCTGACACCTTTGACGGTAAGAAGTTGCCCCGTTATCATGGAGCTTGCTCCCGCAAGAAAAGGGAGTGCCTGATTATCTTTGAAAACTTCGACTCTGCCTCCGCCCACTTTAATATCTTTTTCCGGCATTATGAGTCTTGTAAGGGCAATTATTTTGACTGCTTCAAAAACCGGAAAGAGAGGCATGTTTTCCATCGGTGTGCCCTGTATCGGTACAAGGAAATTCAAAGGTACTGAATCGGGATCGCATTCTGCTATCTCAAAAAGAAGCTCAACTCTGTCTTTTATTGATTCCCCTACTCCGAATATTCCTCCGACACATATTGAAAGACCGGCTTCTTTTGCAGCAATGATCGTGTTTTTCCTTTCTTCCCAGCTATGTGTAGTGCAAAGTTGAGGAAAATAGTTCCTTGAAACTTCAAGGTTGTGATGATACCTTTTAAGACCGGCTTTTTTCAGCTTTTCAAAATCCTTTTTTTCAAGAACACCTAAAGAGGCACAAGCCTCCTGCGTAACAGCTGAATTTTTAAAATGAGAAAGCGTTTCTGTAACTTTTTCGATCTCATTTTCATTAAGCCGTTTTCCTGAAGTGACTATGCCGAAATATCCGCCATAAGGTTCATCCTGTTTTGCATAACTTGCAATGCTTTCTTTTTCCTGAAGCTCCCATGTTTCAATGTTTGTACGGTGATGAGCCGACTGAGCACAGAAACGACAGTTTTCGGAACATTTACCGCTTTTTGCATTTATTATCGTACATGTAGAAATTTTGTTCCCTCTGAATTTCTCTCTTAAAGTGCCTCCCGCAAAAACTATATCGTTCATGCGGTCATACCCGAGAGAAAGAAATTCCATTGCTTGGTCAACAGAAGGAACTTTTCCTGAAATACTGTTTGATATTAATTTTGAAATATCCATTTATTCAGCAGATCCTTCCATGAACTGGCAAATGTCACTCCAACCTTCAGGCAACCCGTCTCTGTATGGGGACTCTGTTGTGCCACGGGGGTGTTCATAGAAAAACTTAACTGCATCTTTTTTGGAAAGACCGCTCATGGAATGTCCACCGCCATGATTACAAAGAACAACATCATGTCCAAGCGAAACAAGATAATCAGAATCGTAACCTGCCATTTCATTAAAATCTATATTAAAACCGCTTGCCGACCATGTATCTTTTCCTGTATCACCCGAAATAAGCACCTGGGGATATTTGTTGTGATCTTCTTCAAAATCAGCCCATGAGAAAAAATCTCCAACTTTCATTCCCATTACTTCACCAAGTCCATCTCTGGCATCAGGATTTGAAAAGTATGCACCTGAATAAGTGAAAACTGATGCGATCACTTCTGATCTCATCAAAGCAACACTGTTTGCAGTTATAGCTCCTGCAGAAAACCCTGAAAGATAAACTCTTTCTTCATCAACTCCCCAACGGGTATCAATGCAATCAAGAAGAACATCAAAAAGGTCAACTTCTGCACTTCCATCGGCAATATCTATCATATCCCAATCAAGTCCTTTCGGGGGAATACCGAAAGTGAAAAGATCGTTTCTGGCAACAGGGGTTACAAGAATAAAGGGCATAGTTGAGTTGTTCACTTCTGATTTAAGGTAATTTTCAAAGTTTACAGCACTGTCTCCATACCCGTAAAAAATAAAAACAACGGGCCACCTGTCTTTTGAATCAAGATTTCCGGGAAATCTTATAAAAAAATCTCTTACAAGTTCATTATCTCCTGAGCCGGAAATTATCCCTTTATTCCTTCCTTCAACAACATCTGCACAAGTAATGGTGATCTCTTCTTCTTCAATATCAGGATCTTCTTCATTTTCTTCCGGATCATCTGATGCTTCGTCCTCTTCATCAATTGTCTCTTCAACATCTTCATCTGCTGTTAAATCATTTTCATCAGTTGTTTCCAGATCGGGGATATCTTTTTCATCCTCTTTTTTGTCGTTGCCGGAACAACCTGAAAACAAAACAAAAAGGGAACATAAAACAAAAACAAACACTTTTTTCATCGTATTCTCCTGTTAAAGAAATTATGCGGATCGATGATATATTTCCTTTCCCGACCAGTCAAGTTTAATCGGCCTTGCTATTTCTTTCTCAATATAAGTTGACAATGTTCTGCCATTATGTTGTATAATACTTAACAGAAGTTATTTGGTATTTCAGGAGGTGTTGATTGAAAAAAGCACATATTATTACCTTTATATTGATCATATCTCTCCCCTTTCTCATTTTTTGTGAAACTGAAGAAAGCAGCGATGATGATAACGATAAACCTGTCCAGAGAGAAGATGTAGATCCGATCGATCCTGTTGAAGAAGAAATAGACGACGGCTCCGAAAAAGAAAATGAAAAAAAAGATAAGGACGAAAAAGATAAAGAAGAAGACCGATCAGAAGAAAGAAGGCTGGAAAGAGAAAAGGAACGGAGAAGAGATAGACGGAAAAGAAAAGGTGGCGGCGGCGGCGACAGGTGCCCGATATGAAAAATTTGCTCAAGCTTATTCTCTTTGTTGCTTTTACGACGATCTCAACATCTTTTCTAAAAGGTGAAGATTCCATTTATTTTGATATCAGAGGTTTTATTTCGGCAGGTGGCGGTTATGACAGTCACATACCGACAATGGGGAGAGATTCTTCTGACAGAAAAGGATCTGGTGAAATTCTAACAGATGCAGGTCTTAATTTTGATATCAACGACTTTTCCATTGGAACTGCCGTTTTTGTAAATGCCCTTAAT
>SLGQ01000201.1 GCA_007136595.1 Candidatus Sumerlaeota bacterium
ACTGTTCTTTGCGGACTGATAGTAGAAACTCATGATAAATTGCCGCCAAAGAATATTCTTTTTGTTTTTCAGCCCGGAGAAGAGGGTGCAGGTGGTGCAAAACAGATGATGGAAACAGGTTTTTTTGATAAATACAGTGTGAAGGCGGCATTTGCTCTTCATGTTACCGATTCTCTTGAGCTTGGAGAAGTTGGATCGAACGGAGATGTCCTTTTTGCCATCCCGAAAGAAATAGATGTGGTTTTCAAAGGATCTTCCGGACATGCAGCATATCCGGAAAAGGGGAATGATGCAATTGCCGCGGCAGCATCGTTTCTTTCAAATGTTGAGCACCGGATAAGAAAGGTGATAAATCCGTCAGAAACATTTTTAGCCCATTTCGGAAAGATCACAGGAGGCAAAGCAAGAAACATAATTGCTGATGAAGTGAAAATAGAAGGAACATTAAGAGCACTTGACAGAAAAATAATGGATAAAGGGACTCAGGAAATTGTAAAAGCGGCTGAAAGTGCCGCAGCTTTTTTCGGTTGCCGGTCTGAATCAAAAGTTCTTGGGGAATACCTTGAAGTTCGGAACTCTCCTGACCTTTTTAATGCATTAAAAAAAGTATGTTCCCAAAACGGGTTGAAGTGTGTAGAAAAAAAGGCGGAACTTGTTGGTGAAGATTTTTGTTATTTTACTGACCGCTATCAGGGACTCCTTTTCTGGATCGGCACAAAACTGCCCGGAAAAGAACCGGAACAGCTTCACTCCGCTTCGTTTTTTCCTGATGATCAAGTGGTTCCTCTTGGAATAAAAATAATGTGGTCTTTTATCAATTTCATTTAGTTTATCCATGAAAAAAGTAATTACTTCAGGAAGAATACCTGTAAAAATGTGGCTTGACGAAGTTGAAAGCGGAGCATTGGAGCAGGCTCTCAATCTTGCTCAGCTTCCTTTTGCTTTCAGCCATATTGCCATAATGCCTGATGCACATCAGGGATACGGAATGCCGATAGGTGGTGTACTTGCAACAAAAGGTGTCATAATCCCCAATGCCGTAGGTGTTGATATAGGTTGCGGAATGTGTGCCGTAAAAACAGATGTAACCGCTTTAGACAAAAAGGCACTTCAAAAAACAGTTAACGACCTCAGAAAGGTTGTCCCTCTCGGATTTGATCACCACAAGAATCCTCAGAGCAGAGATCTGATGCCCGTAGTTAAAGGAAAACTTGAAGTTGTTGAAAGAGAATATAAAAGTGCTCTCACTCAACTTGGGACTCTCGGGGGAGGCAACCATTTTATTGAAATACAAAGGGGAAATGACGGGTTTTTATGGATGATGATACATTCAGGAAGCAGAAATATAGGGTATAAAGTTGCAGATCACTACAATAAAGTGGCAAAAAAAGAGAAGAAAAAATTTGAAAGTACGATCCCTCCGTCATGGCAGCTTGATTTTCTTCCACTCGATTCAGAAGAGGGTCAAAATTACCGTAAAGAAATGAATTACTGCGTGGATTTTGCCTTAGCAAACAGAAAACTGATGATGGAGAGGTTCAAAGAAGTTTTTGCAGAAAATTGCGGCAATAAAAATGTTTCTTTTTCTCCGCTTATTAACATTGCCCATAACTATGCCGCAATGGAAACCCATTTTGATAACCCGGTAGTTATCCACAGAAAAGGTGCCACTTCAGCAAGGAAAGATGAAGCAGGTATAATTCCCGGATCACAGGGAGCAAAAAGTTACATAGTCAAAGGTCTTGGTAACCCGGAAAGTTTTTTCTCGTGTTCTCATGGGGCAGGGAGAAAAATGGGGAGAAAAGAGGCAGTGAGAAAACTGAAATTTGACGATGAGCTTTATAAGCTTGAAAAACAGGGAATAGTACACTCACTTTTCAGAAAAAAAGATCTTGAGGAAGCGGCAGGAGCTTATAAAGATATTTCTGTTGTGATGGATAACCAGAAGGATCTTGTTAAGATCGAAGTTGAGTTGTCTCCACTGGCTGTTTTGAAAGCCTGAAACCTGTTTGACAATATTGACAGCTCTTATATAATCAGTGGTGTTGTTGTTTTGAGGAGAATGGTCATGAAAAAGAAAGTTTTTGTTCTTTTTGTTTTTTTTCTGATTTTTACCGGTTGCGAAAACAAGGTGCATGAAGAATGCAGTCAGGAAGCAATAAACCGGAGAGCTTATTCCTATATGCAGGACTGGTATCTCTGGTATGAGCATCTGCCGGTGATAGATCCCTCAAAATACGAAACTCTAAGAGAAATGATCGTTGATCTGAGATATCATGACGGTGAAAGACTTGTTGACAGATTCAGTACAGCTGTAAGAAAAGTTGCTCATGATGATTACTATGCCGGAAGGCGTTACGGTATGGGAACTTCATGGAAAAGAGATGAAGAGTCCAATCTTTTTATTACTTTTGTTTATCCTGAAAGTCCTGCTGATGAAGCAGGCTTAAAGAGGGGACAGCAGATAATGAAGATCAATGGATATACAATTGAAGAGCTAGATGAAAATGCCCGGTATAATAATGAAAATGCAGGAGCGTCGGGGTTTGAAAAAAAGACTGACTGGAGCAATGTTTATAATGCAGAAAATGAAGGTGAACCTGTTGAAATGGTGCTTCTTGAAGAAGGAAAAGAGTTGACTACAACCGTATATTTAGGCAATTTCAGTCAGAAATCTGTTTTAAAGTCATTAATACTTGATAATAACGGGACAAAAACCGGCTATATTAACCTCAAAGCATTTATTACTCCCTCAAGAGATGAGCTGAATGAAGCCTTTGGGCACTTCAAAGAGGAAAATATTGAAGAGCTGATCCTGGATCTTAGATATAACGGCGGTGG
>SLGQ01000110.1 GCA_007136595.1 Candidatus Sumerlaeota bacterium
CACTCTTGTTTGTCTGCTCATTTCTGGCATAAGAACCGAAAAGGGATATCGATTTAATGTTAAGCGACCTTAAAAAAGCTTTCTCTTTTCTAAGCAACTCTATCACTTCAGATGCATTCATCTTTTTTTCAACCATTCCATAACCCCCGAAACATTCAAGTATCATTCTACACAACTTATCTTAAAAATAAAGAGTTGTTTGAAAGTTTGTGGGAGGCTTTTGTCTCGTCATTTAAAATTATAATATTTTTTGACTCCTTTTTTGATGTTCCAGTGACAACTCATACCTTCCGGAAATGTAACAAAGTCACCTTTTCCGAATTTATAGATTGCTCCTGTTTTGTCATCTGTGACTTCAACTGTGCATCTGTTAATTTTTCGATTTTAACTGTCATTCTTTTCTCCCTTGCCATTAAATTTATAAAACCCTGTACCTACATTCAGTTTATCATACTCATATTTGTCTTCGATACTATTTTTTCATACACATTTAAATTTGATTTTTATGTTGCCCCTGAATATAATTGCAATGTTTTTAAATCGGTGTTTCAAATCGGGTCACAAATGAGTGCTGTTACAAAATACAGAGATTTGTTATGTCTGACAATTTTACCTGAGATCGATGCCGGTCTCAGCAGACATCTTGAAAAAATTGAGTTAATAAGAAAGGAAACGGAACTTCTTGGTAATAAGCTCGATCTTTTGGATGAAGATGTTTCTGCAAGAGAACTATGGGAGACAATCGAGGAATATTCATCTAAACTTCTTTCTGCTTCTCAGGAAATTGTTTCGGGTGATCTAAAAACAGAAGAGATTTTCTCATTGTTTTTTGATAAGCATAAAACTTTTTTCAGTGAAATAAGCGGGCTTGATGCCACAATGTTCGGGCTCCATTTTAAAAACGAGGTTGTCAAAAATGGTGAATCCTCAACAATGGGGATGAAGTTCGTTCACGAGCAGTTCCATTTTGAAACTTGTGATAAAAAACTGATAGATATAAATGAAAGGTTTGTCAGGTTTTTTGAAAGATCATTTTTTCACCGGTTCTGGAACAGTTGTGGCGTAATTATCAAAGCTTTTCTTGTTGCAACGACCGATAGCTTTAATCTTCTCCATGAAAGGTTTGAACATTTTCAGGATGAATTGATGTTCTTTGATTCGTTTGAGTCTGTTGTTACCGGTGAAAAGAGTATAAAAAAAGAGGAAGTTCTAAATGAGTACAGCAAATATCTGTCTGTTTTTTCAGAAATAGAAAAATCTCTGAATGAAAAAAAGAGAGCTGCCGGGAACTCAATGGAAATTCATTTTGAGAAAGCATTTAAATATAGTGCCTCTGAATATTTTATCACAAAAAGCCCTTTTCTTTCATATTTTTATTTTGGGAAAAGAGAGCTGAATAGAAGAAAAAATTCTGTTTTGAAGCAGCTCAAAGAAACCGATGTCCTTTTTGAGAAACACTACTCAATAGAGAAAAGTGACTGGAAAAAAGATCTTGTTCTGACAGAACTTCAGATATCTGTAGGATTGCTGACTATTGAAACGCTATCTCTTTCAAACAACAAATACAAAGAGCGGTACAAGCCTGTTTTTGAAAAACTGGAAGGGCTTATTAAAAGCACTGTAAAAAACCTTAAAGAAATAAACACGGAAGACCCTCAGAAAGTTAAAATGACTATTCTTTCTGAATCAAGGAAACTTCTCAAATCTATCAGAAATGACCATGTTCCTGAAATTCTTGATGTTGCTCAAAAGTCAAGCATCCTTTCTGTATGCAGAAATTTGACAAACAGAATTGAAGATGAGAATGAAAAGATAGATGGAGCTCACACCGTTTTTACATCTTCAAAAATTAAGAACGGTGTCATTGTTTCTAAAAGTCTCGACATCCCTTTGCCTGAACTTGTTAAATATAAGGCGGAAGCCGCTTTTTCAAAAAAGTACCCCCTCTTTATTGACGGCCTGAAGAAAAATGCAGAAAAACTTATCAGAAAATCAGGTGAGCTTGATAAAATTGTTGATTATAATCTCGATGCCGCATTATCGCTCCTTAGAAACAATGACGATATAGATGAAGAAACTGTCAAAAAGTCTTTAAGTATAGCTGAAGAAGGTCTTGAGCGGGCTGTAAACCTTACAGGTGATCTTGATGAAATTGTCAGCAA
Organism: Candidatus Sumerlaeota bacterium; assembly: GCA_007136595.1. Taxonomy (GTDB): domain Bacteria; phylum UBP6; class UBA1177; order UBA1177; family UBA1177; genus SLGQ01. The sequence continues at coordinate 2,163 of SLGQ01000110.1, forward strand.
CTCAGTAGAAAAAGTAAAACATGATCTACCTCTACTGGTTTCAGACTACTTAAGAGAGCTTGAAGAGCTTACTTTTGCTGAAAAGCTGATACAGCTTAATGTTTATCTTCTACGGAAAAGGACTATTCACAACATCAAGGAGAGTTTTTCCAGGATAAGGACGGTTCTTGACAAAAACATTCCCGAACTTGCCGGATTTGTTGTAAAATATTTTAAAGAAGCCCGCACCAATTACAGCAAGCTTAAAAAAATCACAGGTTTGAGCCGTTCTGTTGAGGATATTGGTGTTATTTATTCCGCCACTCTAAACTCGATGGAAGAAAAGATCGGTAAAATACCATATATTTATCAGAGGCTTTTCAGTATAGAATCTCTTCCGGACAACAATTTTTTTGTGGGAAGGGAAGATGTGCTTTCAAAACTGAAAGATGATTTTGAACTTTGGAAAAAGGGCGGGGTCATATCTACTGTTTTTGTAAGTGAAAAAGGTAACGGCAAAACCACTTACCTTGAGATAGCAAGGAGCAATATTTTAAGAGAGTTCCCGGTTTATGAAATTATTCTTGACAGGACTATATATAAAAGTGAAGAACTTTTAAGATCTGTAAGCACTTCTCTAATAGAAGAAGAAGTTGAAAGTTATGAGATCCTTGAAGAAAAGATAGCTGCGAGTGGTAA
>SLGQ01000050.1 GCA_007136595.1 Candidatus Sumerlaeota bacterium
AATGCCGGACTGTGCGGACTTATTTCCGCCCTTATCATTCTGTTTAACAGGATTACTGTTAATGGTCCTTTTATTGCCGCAGTCTATACTGTTATCGGATTTGCTTTTTTCGGCAAGAACATTATTAATATCTGGCCTATCTTTGCAGGAGTATGGCTTTATGCCAAATATCAGGGAACCGAATTCCGCAACTATCTTGTTGTTGCTCTTTTTGGTACCACACTCTCTCCAATGGTAAGTTTTCTTGCTTTTGGAGCAGGGCTCAGTTTATTTTATTCCATACCTATGGGAATTGCATCAGGTGTTTTTGCAGGATTCATACTTCCTCCGCTAGCTTCCCACATGCTCCGTTTTCACGATGGTTACAATGTTTATAATATCGGTTTTACCGGAGGTATTATCGGATCTTTTCTTTCCGCACTGTTCAGAAGTTTTAATTTCAATATTGAGACTGTGCAGATTCTGGCAACAGACCACTCAATGTTCATGGGAGTGCTTTTGAACTGCTTTTTCATCATACTGATATTTGCAGGGTCGATCCTTTCAAGAAATGATTTGGAAGGAATGAAAGATTCCGCCGTTTCCATTCTAAAATCTTCAGGACGACTGGTAAGTGATTTTGTAAGGATCGGAAGTTTTGAAGCCACACTTGTAAACATGGGTATAATGGGTCTTATTTCTTCTGCTTTTGTTGTAATTTTAGATGGTTCTTTCAATGGTCCCGTTGTCGGCGGTATTCTTACCGTTGTAGGATTTGCCGCATTTGGAAAACACCCGAGAAACTGTATTCCCATACTTTTCGGAGTAGTGTTGGCATCTTTTGTAAAAATATGGGATGTGAATACCACTTCGGTCATAATAGCCGGACTTTTTGGAACAACTCTAGCTCCGATTGCAGGGCAATACGGCTTTTTTGCCGGAATAATGGCAGGTTTTTTCCATTTGTCCATAGTTATGAATGTTGTTGTTCTTCATGGCGGCATCAACCTTTATAATAACGGTTTCGCCGGTGGTTTTGTTGCTTCTTTGCTTGTACCTTTGATCGATGCTTTAAGAAGGCAGGAGGAATAGATGCGATATGAGATCAAAAAAATAACAAAAATGATCGATGAGGTGACAAACTATTTTCTTTATACTTACGAGTGTGAGACAGAAATATCTGTTGTTCCAAAAGAAGATGAATATGTAATAAGTTTCTTTTTTAAAGGGCTGACACCTGACGAAAAAGACCTTAAAAGATTGAAAAACACCATGAAAGCCGGAAGAGATCCGGCTCTTACAAACTATTATTGGCAGTTGACAGGCGAGATTGAAAGCGGAAACGAGCTTTCTCTGGTAGCTATGATGTGTGACGATGTTATATTTGACCAACGGAATGATGGACTTTCTCTTGTGCTTGTCAGAAAATTTATTGATGTGAAGAGCAAATAAAACATTGATGTCTCAACTGTCAAAAACAAACATAAAATTCAGGATATGGACAAGAAACAGCCTTGAAAGACTGAAACTCAATGAAAGCACTTTTTTAATATTTGCCGCTATAATAATTGGAGTTCTAGCAGGCTCTGTTTTTCTGTTGTTTCAATGGTTTATAGATTTTCTTTCAAACTTTCTTATAGGAGAATCAACTGACAACAGTGTTGAAGGGTTTAAAAGGCTGCCTATTTATTTTAAAATAGCTCTCCCCTTAGGCGGAGCCTTTTTAAGCGGCATTATAATAAGATTTTTTTCCAAAGAGAGCGGAGATGCCGGTGTAGGGCTTCTTTTGAAATATATTAAAGTGAAAAACGGAATAATTCCGGCATCCACGATTTTTTTTAAAATTATAACTTCGGCTTTATCTGTGGCGACAGGTCTTCCTCTCGGGACTCAGGGACCTATAATAATGATGGGTTCGGCTATAGGTTCAGCAACAGGACAGTTTTTTAAAGTTTCTATTTCAAAGATCAAACTTTTTTTAGGTTGCGGAGCTGCGGCAGGGTTGTCGGTAGCTTTCAATGCACCCATAGCAGGAACAATTTTTGCAGTGGAAACAATACTTGGCAATTTTGCAATAAAAACATTGACTCCCATTGTGGTTGCAGCAGCTACAGCGAGCTTTTTCGGCTCATATTTCATGCCGGGATACAGGGTGCTTCCCGATGAAGTTCTTGGTTTTTCATCTGAAATAACGACTGTAACTGAGATTTTTCTCTATACAGGTTTCGGGCTGATAAACGCTTTTCTCGGACTGGGGCTGATCAAACTTGCATTTTTCAATTCAAATCTTTTTGATAGAATAAAAAACAAATTACCTCAATATATTCACATCCCGCTTTTAATTCTCCCTTTTGCACTTATAGTACCTTTCGTTCCCGAAATTTTCGGTCTTGGTAAAGATATAATGATAGCAGGACACAGTTTTTCGCCCCAGTTCCTCATAGGGATAGCGTTATTGAAGCTTTTGCTTCTTTCAATAGTTTCAGCAAGCGGAGCATCAGGTGGAATATTTTTCCCGATCCTTTTTATAGGTTATATTTTCGGTCTCGGTTTCGGTAAGTTGATGCCTATGGTCTTTCCTGGATTGGATCCTGAGATAGGAAGAAGTTTTGCCGTTGTCGGAATAGGTGCACTCCTTGGTGCAGCAACACAGGAGCCCATATCGGCGCTCATTATAATTTTTGAACTTACAAGGGATTATAACATGCTTCCCTCTCTTATGCTTTCAACAGTTACAGCGGTACTTATATCAAAAAGTTTTTCCGATTTTTCAATTTATAACTATCAACTTGTAAAAGAAGGTATTCCGGTAGCTGAAAACGAAGAATCTTCTCTGATGAAAAGCAACCATGTCGAAAT
>SLGQ01000190.1 GCA_007136595.1 Candidatus Sumerlaeota bacterium
AAATTCCGGTGCTCCCTGTTTTTAAATGGATGAAAGATGTTGCCTGACTTTCTGAAAAAGAGATGTTCACCACTTTTAATTGCGGCACAGGATTTGTCATTATCGTTCCTGAATCTCAAAAAGAAGCTGTTCTTGAAAATTCTGACAGATTTTATCTCGGCAAAGTAATAAAAAGCGGAAACGGAGAAAAGGTTGTTTTTTCAAAAGAATATTTTGATGGAGGTAAACAATGAAATGTTTATACATCTTTTTTCTTCTATCTTTTTTCCTCTTTTTTGCAGGCTGCCCAAGGAAAGATAGTTCAGGAGCAACAGAAATTCCTACTGAAAAGTTAGCTGTAAAAGAGACGGTCAACCTTGAATTGGACTCTGAAATAACAGATGAACATTTTAAAGAAGGTATGAATGTATCTTCATTGAGGATGGTTTCTTTAAAGACAGGAGAAATTGTTTATTTTGAAAACTTTAAAGGAAAGAAAGTCGTTATTGATTTCTGGGCAAGCTGGTGTGCTCCATGTATCGGAATGTTTCCTGTTTTTAATGAACTGAAACGGAAAATGGAAGATGAAGCAGGGAAAATTAAAGTGGTTTCTATAAATCTTGACCCTCTGCCTGCAAAAGCAAAAAAGATAATGAAAAGTGAAGGGGCGGAGTTTGAGGTGTTAAGAGGCCCGGAATCTCTTGTAAATGCCGGAATACTTATGCCTTTTACTGTCATAGCTGATGAAAATGGAACAGTTTTTGTTAACACCAGCGGCATTCATACTTACGAAGAGCTTTTAAATATGATAGAAGGGGAAAAAGAGTGATACCGGGGGGGGGGGGATGAAAAAAATGAAGTTGTTCTTTTTATTTGTATTTATTCTGTCATTATCATGCACTACAGGTGAAGCGAGGAGAAGCAAAGAAAGAGAAACGAGAAATGCAGATATTCTTTTAAAAAGCATTGAAAGTGCTGACCAACCGTTTGTCAATGGAAAGAGGCTTCTTGATGAAGGAAGTTTTGATGAAGCTCTTTTGGAATTTAAAAAAAGCAGTTACAGTCAGTCAGTTTTTTATAAAGCTGTCATTTACAAAGAAAAAGGCGAGTTGGAAAAAGCGGAAAAGTTTTACAGGAAATCCATTGAGCAAAAGACATTTTCTGCCGAATCATATTACAGTCTCGGATTGATCTTTTTTGAGAAAGGAGATAAAGAAGAAGCCGAAAATTTTATGAAAAAAGCTCTCGAAATTAACTCACAGCACATTCCATCGCTCTATTTTTTAGGTAATCTGAGGTTTATTGAGATGAAGCTTGATGAATCACTTGAATATTATAAACGGGGACTTGAAATTGACCGCAATAAAACTGAATTGTGGGATGCAGTATTTACTGTAAAACTTCAAAAAGGGGAATGGGAAGAGTGTTGGAAATTAAGGGATAAAGTTGAGTTGACCGATCCTGTGATTCTTATAAATTTACTTAAAATTGGTCAAATGCTTGAAAATTTTGAAGAAGCTGAAAAACTTGTTCCTTCTGAAATGAAAGGTAATGCAGAGATAAATCAAGAGCTTAGAGTTGTTTTAACCCGACAGGGCAAACTTGCTCAAGCGGTTCAAATGGCTGGAAAAGAAATTGCCGGATCAGGAAGAGGTTTTGCCGTAGTTGACAGAGGAGGTTCCGGAGACAGTGGATATCTCCTTGTTTTAAGAGATGACAGTGTCACATATCTTGTTTGTGCAAAAGATCCGGAAAAAGAACTGCCCCTCACCATTGATGGAAATAATGTTACAGTACATGGATTATCAGAAAAAGTCGATTTGACGGAACTCCCTTCCTTTTCAGTTGAATTTTGTAAAAATTAATCTATTTTTCTTAAAGTTAACCTTGTTTTTCAATTCATATTAAATATGATACCGGTGGTTATCCGTTTTTTTGATTTTTTTGTTGCAATGGAGAGCCCGAATGAGCGAGAAGAAAATTTTTGATTCAGACAAAAAAAGCAAAGATGATGTAGTTTTTTCAAATAGAAGGAAAAACTCCAGACTTGAGTGGGAGATGGATGTTGATTTTGAAGTTTCCGTTGATGGTCCGCATACTTTTTTCAGCGGTTTTACCCAGGACATAAGTACAGGCGGAGTTTTTCTTGCTACACATCAGATATATCCGATAGGCACAGAAATAAAAATAAGCCTTTCTGTAAATGGGGAAAAACTTGAACTTAATTCAATTGTCAGATGGGTTAGAAAACAGGAAAGTATAAGCAGTCCCGATCTGAGTCCCGGAATGGGGCTTCAATTTATTGATCCTGATGAAAAGCAGGTAAAGGTTATTGAAGAGTTTGTAAAAAAGAAAGAACCGCTTCTGGTTGACTTGGATTGATTGACTTTTTTTCTATACTTATTTCTGTATTTTTTTGGAATATTTGTGTAAAGTCTTTTGTTTGTCCTATGATTTTTGGAGGGAACTCAAATGCCGGATTTGTTAGCTGTAAATAAATTAATGACATCGGTACATGGCGGAATTAACCTTGTTGATACTGTCAGGAATTCTTCACTTGTTGTAAATATCATACTTTTTTTCCTTCTGATTGTTTCTGTCGCTTGCTGGGGAATAATTGCCTATAAATTCATACAATACAGGAAAGCAGTAATAGAAACAGAGAAATTTATGTCCATATTCTGGAAAAATATCCCTCACGATGAAGTCTGGACAAAATGTAACAAAATGTCGGAATCTCCTGTTGCAATGGTTTTTCTTGCAGGATACAGTGAGTTGAACGAAACAAAAGAAAGCTGGGAAAACAAAGGTATAGCAGTAATAGGAACAAAGGTGGAAGAGCTTACTGAAAATGTTGCAAGATCAATGAAAAGAGAAGCCCAGACTAAAATTCAGATACTTGAAAACAAGCTTCCCTTTCTTGCTACAACGGCAAGTGCCGCCCCTTTTATAGGGCTTTTCGGCACAGTATATGGGATAATGAACGCTTTTCATGAAATCGGTAAAACCGGAAGTGCCACACTTGGAACGATAGCACCTCATCTTTCAGAGGCTCTTGTTACAACGGCATTCGGTCTTGTGGCTGCAATTCCGGCGACCATATTTTTCAACCATTTTAATTCAATTCTGCAAAAATTTGAAAATGAGTCTTTAAATGTGATATCAGATTTCATAAACCATATCAAGCGGAGCAATGTCTGATGTCAAACTTTGAAAGTAACGGCGTTAAAAGAAAAGTCAGAGCAGAGCTAAATATTACACCCATGGTTGACATAGTATTTGTTCTTCTGATAATTTTCATGGTTGCCGCTCCGATGATCGAACAGGGGGTGGATCTTGATCTGCCTCAAACAGAAACTGTTCCCATAGAAAGCCCCCAGGATAAGTTTATCATAAGGGTTTTTAAAAGCAGAGATAAAGCCGATAATCAGATATTCATAGACAAAGTGGAGATACCTATAGATGAGTTGGAAGAAAGGCTTAAGCATAATGCAAGATTGCAGGAAAAGAAAGAAGTTTTTCTTCATGCCAGCAAGGAACTCAGTTACGGATATGTAGTCAGAATTATGGCTATTTTGAAAAAAGCCGGTGTGAGCAATATAAATCTTGTTACAGAACCTCTTGAGAATAAAGGTTGATAAAAAAATGGCGACAAGGACTGTGACATACATTTTTTCCGGTAAAAATGAAGACAGAGTTTTAAACAGGTTTGTCATTTATTCTCTCATAATACATATTATTGCTCTTTATTTCATTGTTTCCGATATGTGGTTTCAAAGAAGAAATAAAATAGAATTTGAATCTGTCCAGGCAAGATTGGTGCAGTTGGGAGAAGAAAGAGACAAAAATCTTCTACCCAGAATTACTCAGAAACAGCCACCGCCACCTCAAAAGGAAAATGTGAAAGGTAATACCCTCAAGCAACCTGAAAAAAAGAAAGAGGCACCTCCGAAAGAAAAGGAGCAGAAAAAAGTTGAAAGCAAAAGACAGCCAACGCTTGCCGAACTTTTGAAAGCTGCTGACATACCTAGAGATGAAAGGGCTGAAGCACCTGTTGAAGGTTCCAAAGATGGTGTGGAAAGAGGAGATGTTACTGATCCCGCCCTTGCTTTAAAGGCTAATATGTATACCCGGAGGATCAGTGCACTTATCAGGGAAAATTGGAATATACCCAGCATTATCACAAGGGAGCAATTGAGAGAACTGCAAGCTACTGCATATTTCAGGATAACTTTTTCGGGAGATGTTTATAATATACAAATTGCAACATCTTCAGGAAATAATATATTTGACAGTTCAATTATTGAAGCTATAAAGAGAACAGGAAATCTTCCTTTGCCGGAAGATCGTGAATTAAGAAGGTTAGTTTTACAGGAGGGCTTCGAATGTCCATTTACTCCAGGTTAATGTTTTTAATTGCCGTGCTTTTATTCTGCATTCCTTTATTTTCGCAGATAAGAGTGGAAGTAACAGATGGAGCTATAGCCGAATACAATGTTGCAGTTTCCCCTGTTTTTACAGAGGCGGACGCGGAAAAGGCCATAGCTAACGAAATTTCGCAGTCGATGGAAATGGTTCTGAATTTAACAGGTTACTTTAATGTGCTGAACAAGAAATCCTTTTTGGAAAAGCCTGAAACTCCAGTAGGATCCATCGAGTTTAAAAACTGGTTGAATGTAGGTGCTAACGGGTTGATAAAAGGTTTCATAAAATCTGAAAATGAAAGTATGGAACTGGATCTCTATTTCTTTGATGTTGCCAATGGCAAGCAGTTGCTTCATAGAAAATATAAGGTGTCTCAAGCAACAGCAAAGAAGGCATCACACAGGTTCATACACGATATGGTGCAGCTTCTTACAGGGGAAGAGCTCCTTTTCATGTTTGCAAAGGTAGCATTTGTTGAAAGATTCAGTGACGGAAGGTATAACCTTGTTGTTATGGATTTTGACGGTTCCAACAGAGAAATTATTTATTCAAGCAAAAAGATCATTCTTCTTCCTGAGTGGTCGGCTGATGGGAAAAGAATATTTTTTACAAGCTATGAAAAAAATAATCCCAACTTATATGCAATTGATGTAAGGTCAAAAAGGATCAGCCTTGTTTCAGGGTATGAAGGTTTGAACACATCCGCTTCAGCCCACCCTGACAATAAAACGATAGCACTGAGACTTTCAAAGGATGGCAATGCGGAAATATATCTTCTTGACACCTCCACAGGTAAACTGACAAGAATGACTAAAAATATGGCAATAGATACGGCTCCCAGTTTTTCTCCTGATGGCAAGGAGATAGCTTTTGTGTCGAACAGATCGGGGAATCCCCATATTTACAGACTTTTTGTTGATAATCCAAGCAGAGTGGAAAGACTCACTACTCAGGGGAGATACAATCAGGATCCGTGTTACAGCCCGGATGGTAAATACATAGCATTTACAGGTAGAGATGAATTTTTTGTATATGACATTTTTCTTTTTGAAGTTTCATCGAGAGTAATATCCAGGGTTACTCAGAATCAGGGTAAAAATGAGACACCATCGTTTTCACCTGATTCAAGGTTGCTGGTTTTTTCATCTGACCGGACAGGCAGAACTTCGCTTTTCCTTTCCAATGTAAGGGGGGACAGGCAGGTTCATGTTTATTCGGGGCAGGGAGAAGCCATAACGCCTACTTGGTCACCTGAGGTGGTTAAATAGTAACTTTTATAAGAGGGAGTTTTTTAAAATGAAGAAAAACATCACATTTCTTTTGATCGTGCTGTCAATTTTATCAGTTTTTGTGGGTTGCCAGAAGCCGCCGAAGGCAGAAAGAGAGCTTGCTGAAAAAGCTTTCAGGGATGCTGCTGTCGGGAAAGACTGTGATCGTGAAAATTATCTGGCTGCTGAAGAGTTGCTTAACAGAGCGAGAGAAGAGTACAACAACAAAAATTACAAAAAAGCGAGAGAACTTTTCATTGCCGTAAAGGAAAAGAGTGACCAGATAATTGAGTATTACAGAACTCATCCGGATGAGTGCCTTCCTAAAGTGGAAGAGGAGGAGCCTGAAGAGGAGGAATTTGAAGAAATTCTTGATCCTGCAGAGGATCCCAATATGGAATACCCGATGGTTCACTTTGAGCTTGATGACTATACCATAAGGTATGAAGACCAGAGAAAAATAGAGCTTGTTGCCAGATGGATGAAAAACTTCCCGGAAAGAGTTGTCAGAATTGAAGGACACTGTGATGAGAGGGGGAGTCGTGATTACAATATGTCCCTTGGTGAAAACAGAGCAAATGCCGTCAAAAACAGACTTATTCAGCTTGGTATAGACTCAGACAGAATAAGGATAGTATCTTACGGAAAAGAAAGACCTTTGGATCCAAGGTCAAATGAAGAGGCATGGTTTAAAAACCGTCGTGCTGAATTCAAAAGAGTGAACTGATCCCTTTATAAAACATCTGAAATATTTTATCTACACAGAAACATCAGAGATAAGTTCCGATACCAGCGAAGCAAACTTTCCTGGATCTTTAGGGATTATTCCTTCAATAAGCAGTGCCTGATTGTAGAGAACTTGAGCATAGTCTTTAAGTTTAGTTGATCCGGGATCTTTGCTGTAAATATTGTTAAGTGTTGCAAAAACTTTGTGGTCAGGGTTTATTTCCAAAATTCTTGAAGCTTTAGGTGGCGGCATGTCAGACATGGAAGCTTCGGAAAGAACTTGCTCCATATTTATGCTGATACCGTCCGATCCGCTGACAAGGCAGACGGCACTGTTTTTAAGTCTTGAAGAAAGTCTGATATCTTTAACTTCATCTTTGAGGTGTTCTTTAAGAGTTTCAAGGAGAGATTTGCTTTCTTCTTCGATCGCTTTTCTTTTTTCCTCCTTTTCCTTTTTTTCATCCTCACTTTCAAGATCAAGATCGGATGCAGAAATGTTTTTGAGGGGTTTGTCCTGATAACTTATTAAAACAGCAGATGCAAATTCATCAATTTTATCGGTAAAGAAAAGCACCTCATAGCCTTTGTCAAAAACGCTTTCCATTTGAGGAATGTTTTTCAGGGAAGTTTTATCTTTTCCGGCAGCATAATAAATCTCTTTCTGCCCTTCAGGCATTCTTTTAACATACTCAGCAAGAGTTGTAAGCCCATCGTCGTAAGAAGATTCAAAAAGTAGAAGATCCTGAAGTTTTTCTTTATTGGCTCCAAAATCGGAGTATATTCCGGCTTTGATCGCTTTTCCAAATTCTGTCCAGAATTTCACATATTTTTCTCTGTCGTTTTCAAGCATATATTTCAATGTTCCGAGAACTTTTTTCTCAAGGTTTTTTGCAATTATCTTAAGTTGGCTGGAGTGTTGAAGAATTTCCCTCGAAATATTCAGTGAAAAATCAGGACTGTCAACGACCCCTTTTATGAAACCAAGATATTCAGGAACAAGTTCTTTGCATTTTTCCATTATGAAAACCTGTTTGCTGTAAAGTTTCATTCCCCTTTCATAGTGACTTGAATAAAAATTAAAAGGTATCATTCCAGGAATGAAAATGAGAGCTTTATATTCAACGGTTCCCTCTCCTTTTGTATGAATTATGTCAACAGGATCATCGTAAGCATGGAAAGCATGTCTGTAAAACTCTTTATACTCTTCATCTTTAACATCAGACTTCTCTTTCTGCCAGATAGGTTTCATTGAATTAAGGGTTTTGTCTTCTATTACGATCTCTTTTTCCTTTGTTATTTTGCCAGTCTCATCTTTTTCTTCGGGAAGTGTTGTTTCAACTTCCATTTTTATTGGATATCTTATGTAATCGCTATATTTTGAAACAAGTTCTTCTATGGCATACGGGCTGAGAAGATCGTGCTCTTTTACAGCATCTTCTTTTAGAAAAAGAGTAATTTCAGTTCCCGGCTTGCCCAGCTCTGTTTTATCAATGTTGTAATTTCCATCTCCTGCTGATTCCCATATAACCCCTTCTGATTCTTTTTCAAAAGCACTTCTTGTTTTTATTCTTACTTTTTCGGCAACCATGAAGGCACTATAAAATCCGACTCCAAATTGACCGATAAGTTCCTGTGCACTTTTTTCATCGCTGTTTTTAAGTTTATCGAAAAATTCTTTTGAACCGCTTTTGGCAATAGTCCCTATATTATCTATTGCCTCGTCATAGCTCATTCCAATGCCGTTATCGGATATTTTTAAAGTTTTTGTTTCCCTGTCGATCTCAATTCTGATCTCCGGTTCCCCGGTGTTTTCAGACAATGAAGTTTCTGTAAGAGATTTAAACTTGAGTTTGTCAATAGCATCGCTGGCATTTGAAATAAGTTCTCTGAGAAATATTTCCCTGTTTGTGTAAATAGAGTTGATCATCAGATCAAGAAGTTGTTTCGTTTCAGCTTTAAAAACTCTTTTGCCCATTTTTTCCTCCGGAAATTAAAGTAAAAAACATATAAAAGCGGTGTTTTATATAAGTCCCGATCTCTCAAAGTCAATAACTGTATAGATTTTATGTTGCCCCTTTGTAAGTTTATGATAACTAAATGAACAAGTTTTCCTTGATTTTACAGAATAAAGATGTAGACTGACATGTCAGTTTTTTTGATTAAGGAGAGAATCGATGTTAAAAGAAAACCTTGTTAAGTCAATGGAAGAGTCAATCATATCCAACTGGAGCAAACCCTGCTTCGGAGATTACGAAAAGGGGGGAACTTTCACTTTCGGTGAAGTTGCAAAAATGATCAAAGAGCTCCACACAGTATTTGAAGTTTGCGGTGTTGAGGAGGGAGACAAAATTGCACTTGCCGGAAAAAACAGCACTAACTGGGCAGTTACTTATCTGGCGACTGTAACTTACGGTGCTGTCATTGTTCCGATCCTTGCCGATTTTTCTACTGATGACATTCATCATATTGTTTCTCACAGTGAATCAAAGCTGTTCTTTGCAGGAGAAAGTATATTTGACAGAATAGATGAAGATAAAGTTGATAATTTGACAGCTATTTTCAACCTTGATACATGGGCGCTTTTTCATACACCGGACAAAGATCTCGGATTCAAAGTCCTTGAAGCTGTCAATGATTACCGGAAAAAGAATAAACTGAACAGGAAAGAGTTCTCTTTTAAAGAAATTCCCAGTGAAAATATTGCTTCGATCGTTTATACTTCGGGAACGACAGGTTTTTCTAAAGGTGTTATGATATCTTACAACTGTCTGATGGCAAATGTCAGATTTTTTCTGGACAATCTTCCGGTAAAAGAGGGGCAGAGAGTCCTTTCTTTTCTTCCACTTGCCCATTGTTTCGGTTGTGCATTTGATTTTCTGGGACCATTTGTGCAGGGGCTGAATATAATATTTTTAGGCAAAATACCTTCTCCGAAAGTGATACTCAAGGCATTCCAGGATACAAAACCCTATGTTATTTTTGCTGTTCCGCTTGTTCTTGAAAAAGTTTACCGTTCAAAAATAATGCCTGTGCTTGAAACAAAGAAAATGAAGATCCTCATGTCTGTCCCGGGGATAAAGAGCCTTATAATGAAAAAGATAGGAAAAGGTATCAACGATGCCTTCGGTGGCGAACACTATGAAATAGTTGTCGGAGGAGCTGCTTTCAACCCTGAGATCGAAGATTTTTTTCTGAAAGCCGGAGTGAGGGTGACAGTGGGTTACGGTATGACAGAATGTGGTCCACTTATCAGTTACTGGGATTACCACAAAAAAAGACCTCTTGGAAGTTGCGGTAAATGTATAGAGTACCTTGATATAAAAATTGATAATCCCAATGACAAAGGGGTAGGGGAAATATGTGTCAAAGGTGAGAATATAATGAACGGTTATTTTAAAATGGAAAAAGCCACAGAGGAAACCATTGACAATGAAGGGTGGCTCCATACCGGAGATTTGGGACACATTGATGAAGAGGGGTTCATTTTTATAAGCGGAAGATCGAAAAACATGATACTTTCAGCTTCGGGGCAGAATATTTATCCTGAGGAGATCGAAGCAAAGATAAATTATATGCCTTATGTTAACGAATCCCTTGTGCTTGATGCAGGTGAAGGAAAATTGGTTGCATATGTATATCCCGACAAAGAAAAGATGGATAAAAACGGTATAACGGAAGTTGATCTTGCAATGATAATGAAAGAAAACAAAGAAACTCTCAATGCTACTCAACCTGCTTTTGCAAAAGTGATGGAGATAAGAATATATCCTGAAGAATTTGAAAAAACTTCAACAAAAAAGATAAAAAGAAGACTTTATACATCTCTGATCAATCCATAAAAACGAACACTTTTTCTTGACGGACAGTTTCAAGAACTATATACCATAGTAAGGGTTGCTGTTAAGTTTCCGTTCTTTAAGATGAATTTAAGGTTTTTTGATGAAAAATTCAGTTGTTTCATTTGTCCTTTTTTTAATGTTCTGGTTACTTATCAATGCATCATTTTCTTTTGATTACATACTTGCAGGGGTGTTTGTTTCTGCGGCAGTAAGTTTCTGGGTTTCAAAAAAGATTCAATATTTAACAGATGTTAACTTTTCACTTAAAGCTTTTAAGGCATTGGCTTTGTTCGTTCTTGTCGTTTTAAAGGATTATATCATTTCCAATATAGAGATGGCTTTGATCACAGTTTCAAAGGATATCAAAATTTTTCCCGGGATAGTTTCCTTCAGAACCAACCTTAAAAACCCTGTTGCAAGGATGATATTGAGCAACACAATATCTTTTATTCCCGCTACATTGACTGTTGATATAAAACGGGACACTCTTTATATTCACTCTATTGAAGCAGGTAAAGAGGGGTCTGAAAAAATGATAACAAGAGCCATAAGAAAATACGAAAAATATTTAAAGGAAATATATGGATAACCTTATATTAAAAATATCCGCTGTAATTATACTTATATCTCTCATGATAGCACTTGTCCGCTTTATCAAAGGTCCGGGATCTGTCAGCAGAGTGGTGGCTTTTGATGTTATGGGATATTTTGCAATATCGTTGATAGCACTTGCCGCTCTTTTTTCAGACAGAATGATATACCTGGATGCTTCCCTGATATATGGACTTCTTGCTTTTATTGAAGTTGTTATTTTTGCAAGATATATTGAGAGAGGTTTGTGATGAACACAATTGGTTCTCTTCTTATATTTGCCGGTTCCATTTTTCTTTTCATCTCATCAGTGGGTCT
>SLGQ01000106.1 GCA_007136595.1 Candidatus Sumerlaeota bacterium
AGAAGAAAGCCCGGTCACAATTCAAAAGTGTTGTTGGGAAATGAAGAAATAGGTGAATTGACAAGTGAAATACTTTCAATGTCTCTCGATATGCAGCCTGCAGGATTTATAATGGTGAAAAAGGAGCTTGAGCAGGGCTCTGAAATTGAAATTGTAAACGATAGAGGAAAGTCATTTAAGGGTGTAATTGCCCAAACTCCCTTATATAAAGGGACAGCAAGAAAGAAAATGACCGTAATGCTGGATAGGTGACAACTTTAATTTTTTTAGGAGGAGATCATGTCTAACTACAATGTGCCGTCTGAACTCAGGTATTCAGAAAACCATGAATGGGTAAGAAGTCTTGGTGGAAACAAATACAGGGTAGGCTTGAGCGATTATGCCGCTCAGCATATCGGAGATGTTACTTTTGTTGAGCTTCCTGAAGTTGGTTCGGAAGTTGACAAAGAGTCCGTTGAGTGTGTCGTTGAAACGGTTAAAAGTTCTGAAGATATCTATAACCAGATATCTGGAACTGTTTCAGCTGTGAACGACTCTCTTGAAGATAATTCTGAAGTAGTTAATTCTGATTGTTATGGTGATGGATGGCTTTACGAAATCACTGCAGACGGTGATGAAGATTTTAATTCTCTCATGACTGCTGAGGAGTATGAAAAATATCTTGCTGAAATGGAAGACTGAGCTTCAAAACCGGTCTAATATAAAAACATTCAGATACCCGATCTGAATTTCCAGGAGGTCAAAATGAGATATCTTCCGATTACTGAACGGGAAAAAAAAGAAATGTTGGAAAAAATCGGAGTTTCTTCCATCAAAGAACTTTTTGCACCGGTTCCCGGAGAAATAATGCTGAAAGAAAAGCTTAATCTTCCAGAATCAAAAAGTGAAATGGAAATTGAGCACTATATGTCTGATCTTGCAAAGAAAAACACAGGTTCAGAAATGTTGTCATTTCTTGGTGGAGGGGCATACAGACATTACTCTCCCTCTGTTGTTGACCAACTGCTTCTCAGAGGTGAGTTCTTTACAGCTTACACACCATACCAGCCTGAGGTAAGCCAGGGAACATTGCAGACCATATTTGAATTTCAGACCATGATGGCAAATCTTTTTAAGATGGATGTTGCCAATGCTTCCATGTATGACGGTTCAACTGCCGCAGCGGAAGCAGTTCTTATGGCTGCAAAGATCAATAAAAAAAGAACTAAAGTTGTAATTGCATCGACAATGCATCCGCAATATATCGAAACGGTCAAGACCTATACAGGTTTTCTTGTGGATGAAATAGTTTTGATGGAAATGGATCCCGATACCGGTAAAACAGATGAAAAAGAGTTAAGTAAAATAGATGACTCTACAATATGTGTTCTTTTTCAGTATCCCAACTATTTCGGGGCAATAGAAGACTGTGATCTTATTTCTGCAAAAGCAAAAGAACAGGGAGCTTTGGTAATACCCGTAATAGCTGAGGGAACTTCTCTAGGGATCCTTAAAGCCCCCGGTGAATTTGATGCTGATATTGCTGTTGGAGAAGGACAGGCTTTCGGACTTCCTCTTCATTTTGGCGGTCCCGGACTGGGTATTTTTACCTGTAAAGAAAAATATGTCAGAAAAATGCCCGGCAGACTCGTAGGAAAAACTCTTGACAGAAACGGGAATGAATGCTTCGTTTTAACTCTTTCTGCAAGAGAGCAGCATATCAAAAGAGA
The DNA here is from genome assembly GCA_007136595.1 of Candidatus Sumerlaeota bacterium. GTDB lineage: Bacteria > UBP6 > UBA1177 > UBA1177 > UBA1177 > SLGQ01. The sequence continues at coordinate 1,710 of SLGQ01000106.1, forward strand.
AAAGGCAACTTCAAACATCTGTACCAATCAGGGATTGATGGCAACGGCGGCATCTATGTATCTAGCAGCAATGGGGAAAGAAGGTTTGAAAAAAGTTGCCTTGATGAATCTTAAACGGGCTTCTTATCTTAAAGATAATATTGAGGCAAAAACCAACTGCAAAACGGCTTTTTCCGGACACATTTATAATGAGTTTGCCATATTGTCTCCGAAAGACGGGGAAGAGACATTGAATGCACTCAAAAAGGAAGGTGTTCTGGGGGGAATTCCTGTGAAGAAATATTACCCTGAGTTAAGCAGCATGATAATCGTCAATACTACTGAAATACACTCATATAAAGATATTGACCGTTTTGTCAGTATTCTTGCTAAAGTTACGGGAGGTGAATCATGAGTTATCCCGGAATGACCGACCTTAAATTGAAAGAACAGACAATATTTGAAAGAAGCAGACCCGGAAGAGAAGGTTTTTCACTTCCTGAAGAAGATCTTTCTTCTGCAGAAAAGCTTCTTCCTGAAAATTTTAAGAGAAAAGAACTTGATCTCCCCGAATTAAGTGAAATTGATGTTGTAAGACATTATACCAGGCTTTCAACATATAATTTCAGTATAGACCATGGTTTTTATCCTCTTGGAAGCTGTACAATGAAGTATAACCCCAAGATAAATGAAAAAATGGCAAGAATGTCCGGATTTGCAAATCTTCATCCGGAAGCTCCCGAAGATACAGCTCAGGGAACATTGAAAATGATGTATGAAATGCAAAATATGCTTAGCGAAATAGGTGGTTTTGCTGCAACTACACTTAATCCGTCAGCCGGTGCGCATGGGGAATATGTCGGCTTGGGGATAATTAGAAGTTATTTTGATAAGATCGGTGACACAAAAAGGAAAAAGATAATAATCCCGGACAGTGCTCACGGAACAAATCCGGCAAGTTGTACCTTGAACGGATTTGAAGTGGTTCTGCTTGAAAGCAATGAAAAAGGAAAAGTTTGTGTTGACTGTCTGAAGAGTATGCTGAATGATGAAATTGCCGGGATCATGCTTACTAACCCCAATACTCTCGGAGTTTTTGAAAGCGATATTATTGAAATAACGAAAGCTGTTCATGATGCCGGTGCACTTGTTTACGGTGACGGTGCAAACATGAATGCTATTTTGGGTGTTGCCAGACCCGGAGATATGGGGATAGATGTTCTCCATTATAATCTCCATAAAACCTTCAGTACACCTCACGGTGGTGGAGGTCCGGGTGCCGGACCTGTCGGAGTTTGTGAAAAACTTGTAGATTTTCTTCCTGATCCTCTGGTAGTTAAAGATGGAGACAAGTATGCTTTCAGGAATCTCCCTGATTCCATGGGAAGAGTCCGTGCTTTTTACGGCAATATGGGGGTAACTTTGAGAGCTTTTGTCTATCTTCTTGAATACGGAAGAGATCATATCGCAGAAATTGCAGAAAACGCTGTTTTGAACGCCAACTATATCAAAGCATGTCTGAAAGATATTTATCATCTTAAATATAAAAGTGACACATTGCATGAAGTGGTTTTTGATGATTCAAACCTTGAAAACGGCGTTACAACGATGGACCTTGCAAAAGCTTTGATAGACAGAGGTTTCCATCCCCCTACAGTTTATTTCCCACTTATAGTGCCGGGAGCAATAATGATCGAGCCGACAGAAACAGAAAGCAAGGAAACTTTAGACTCATTTATTGAAGCTATGCGCAATATATATGAAACTGCAAAAAGTGACCCGCAAAACATTCTCAAGGCTCCATTGAATACGGCTGTAAGCAGGCCGGATGAGACTTTGGCTGCAAGAAAACCGGTTCTTACATACTGCAAAGAGGGTGATTAGTGAAAAAAAACAGTTTTTTTTTAACGGAAATATGACATTTTATTGACAAACGGTTTTTAGTGGTTATTATGAAGGTGAATTTTAAGATGCTTTATACTTTGAAGTTCCAGAGTTCGTTACCTATTTTGAGGAGGAAAAGATGAAAAGAAGTATTTGGATTATTACTCTTGTAATTTTGGCTAGCTTTATTTTTGTTTCCTGTGCTTCTGCACCGGCTAAAGCTGATGAAGCACCTGCAACTGAAGAAGAAGCACCTGCTGAAGAAGCACCTGCTGAAGAAGTTGTAGAAGAAGTTGTAGAAGAAGTTGTAGAGGAAGAAGAAGAAGTTGAGGAAGAATTAGAAGAGTATGAGGAAGAGGAAGAAGAAGAAGAGTACGACTACTCTTATTAGACTTCCTTTTGGCTTTAAAGCCTGAGAATAGAAATCTTGAGCCCGTTTACCGGGCTCTTTTTTTTTGAAAAGATTGTCTGAGAAGTATTGGAGATCTTTATGACTGCAAAAAAAAACGGCAAAATCCTGATAGTTGATGATGATCTTTCAATTTCAAGGAGTTATCAGAAATATCTTGAAAGTGAAGGATACTTGGTACAAGTAGCGGAAAATGGAGAGGAAGGTATTAAAAAGGTTGAATTTGACAGACCCGACCTGATACTTCTGGACATTAATATGCCGGTTAAAAGCGGTCTTGAGATGCTGGAGGAACTTAGAAAAAAAATGGGGCAGTTTACTCCCCTGACTATTATGCTTACAGCTTATGGGGATCTGGATGGTGCCATAAAAGCCACTAACTTGGGAGCGTATGATTTTCTGACAAAACCAATACCTCTGGAGAAATTGAGATTATCTGTGAAAAGGGGTTTTGAAAAGATATCTTTCAGTGAACAGGTTGCCTATATTTTGGATGAAGAAGACACACCTTTTAAAAGTTCAATAATTGGAAGGCATCCTTCAATGATAGAGGTATATAAAACAATTGGAGCTTTGCAGGGAAACAAAGCCACTGTTCTCATAACAGGTGAAAGCGGAACAGGAAAAGAGGTTGTTGCCAGAGCCATACATGATACAGCTGCAAAAGGATCCCCTTTTATCCCTATAAATTGTGCCGCAATTCCTGAAAACCTTATTGAAAGTGAATTGACCGGATATGTCAAAGGAGCTTTTACAGGGGCAAACACCGACCGGGACGGAAAACTTGAAGCAGTTAAAGATGGAACGCTTCTGCTTGATGAAATTTCTGTTACACCGTTGGAGTTTCAGGCTAAACTTTTGAGAATAATACAGGAAAAAGAATATTTTCCTGTTGGCGGATCAAATAAGAAGATATTCAATGGGAGAATAATTGCATCAACCAATGTAAATCTGAAGGAACTTGTAGAGTGCGGCAGGTTCAGGGAAGATCTTTTTTACCGGCTTAATGTGGTGAGCATAGAGCTGCCTCCGTTACGGGATCATATCAGTGATCTTGATCTGTTGGTCTTATATTTTATGAAAAAGGTAAATTCAAATATGAATTCTTCCGTAAAAAGTATAACAAAAGAGGCTGTTGACTATTTGAAAACTCACAGATGGCCCGGTAATGTTAGAGAACTTGAAAATGCAATAACAAAGGCTTCGATCAATGTAAAAGACAGAGTTCTTACAAGGGACAGTTTTAACTTTCTTGAAAGGGAATCCGGTTCAGGGAAGGATGATAGCGATCAAAGATCAAAATCTTTTTTTGATCTTTTCGGGGAACTGGTTTCTCTTAAAGATATAGAAAAAAAATATATAGAGCATGTTCTTGCCAATACCGGGTGGCACAAAGGTAAAACCTCTGTAATACTGGGTATTACAAGACCCACGCTTGACAAAAGAATTGAAGAGTTCGGTTTAACAAAAGATGAATGAAATAATTGTTTCAAATCAGTTTTTTACGCTGCTGTTTCTGATGGTATTCAGTTCTTTTACATGGCATATCATGCTGAAAGGAAGAGGCAATGTTGATAATCTGTGGCTGTTTGGACTTCTTCTGACATTGATTTTTAATGTAACCGTATCGGTAATAAATTATTTTCCTTTTGTGTTACCTTCATTTTTTACGGGAACAATATTGTTCATGATTTTTACGGCACTTTATATTTATTCATTCCCAAGATCGGTATGGCCCGGATATATATGGGGGGTTATTCTGGGAATTATTGCCGCAGCTTCAAAGATGTTTTTTTTAAGACATGAAAGTGTTCCTTATATTTCTTATTTTTTTGTGGTTTCTGCTTTTGCTGTACTTTATTTTGTTATAATTTTCCGTAAAATAAAATATCTTGAAATAAACAGAAAAAAGTCAGTTGTTTTCTATACGGCATCTATTTCTTTCATAACCATGCTCTTTGTTCTGTTTTCAGGAATATCTGTTGTCACATATAATGTCATGTTCTACAGAGTATATGTCATGACCGTACTTCCTCTATCTGTTGCCGGATTGATCCTTGCAGTTTACAGAAACATGAATACGAGAACAGGGATTAATACATCCAATGTTTTTCTGTTACTTTTGTTTTCGGTACCCGGCACATTCTTTATAAGCAGACTTATGTCTTTCAGAGCTCTTATCGCCCGTTATATTGAAACAGGTTCTTTTACAGCGGTTGCATTGACAATTTTATTTGTCATAATATCTCTTCTCGGGATAGTTGTTTCAATAATTTCAACTGTTATTGAAGGGTTCATTGACAGGAGCCGAGTAATGTATCAGAGCCTTGTGAACGATTACAGATTAAGTACCGAAAAGGTTACTTCATTTGATGAATTGTTCGATCTTTACAGAACAACGGTAAAAAAGGAGTTCCCCAACATCAGATTGCTCAGGTTTGTTCTTGTTTCTGAAAAGTATCAAAATGCAATAATAACGGAAAGTGATTTTTTGAAACTATCGTTTGATTTTTCAGGTGTTTTTAAGGGTAGTGATTTTTCCGGAAAACCTTATTTTGTTAAAAGCTCTGCAGATATGCCTGCTGAAATAATTAATATTTCAAAGAAATATGGCGGGGATGTATTCATGCCTGTTGTGTTTAAATCAGAAACCATTGGTTTTATGGTTATCAACACTAGGAAAATTTCACACAGTGAATTGATCTGCGTTTATAACATTACAACCATGACAATAACAATGATAGATAAAATAGAGCTTTTTCAGACAGTTCTTGAAACAGAGAAAAAACTTGAAGCTTCAAGGCATTTCAGAGAAACAGGTAAAATGGTTTCTTTTATTGCACATGAACTCCGGTCACCTCTTTCCTCAATTTTGTTTAACATGGAAGTTATAAAAGATCATATTTTGAACAATAAAGAGATCGATACGGAATATCTCGATATATCGCTTAAAGAGATGAAACGGCTGAATGAAATAGTTGAAAAGATGCTTACTTACGGAAGAAATGTGAAGCTCCTGCCTGTATCAGGCAAAGTCACCTCTTTTTTTGACGACATTTCCCATCTTTATCGAGGATATGACCATACAGTTGAGTTCGCTGATATGACAGATGGAAGAGAGTTTACATTTGATTGGGATGTATTAAAAAGTGTCCTTATAAATTTAATTACCAACAGTATTCAGGCTCTTGACAGAGTTAAAATGAAAGGTGTGGTAAAAGTTTCAGCTTATTCAAATAAAACAAACCTCATTTTTGAGGTTGCGGATAATGGTCCCGGTGTTCCCGATGAACACAAAGACTCTATTTTTGAACCTTTTTATACAACAAGAAAAGAAGGGAACGGACTGGGACTTGCAACTTGTGAAAAGATTGCCAAGTTGTCGGGTGGCAGGATCTTTCTGAAATCAACCTCGAAAGAGGGGAGTACTTTTCAGATAAGTCTGCCTGTAAGTTAAATTTATTTCAGTTTCCAGTTGTGTCTATTCCTATAAATATGATGTTTGAGCCTGCGTTAGAAGGTTTAATAAATGTTCCTGGAGAATTGATAAACACTCCGCCACCTCCCCTCAGGTTGACTTGACTTCCGGTAAATGCGGGTATGTTAAATTTGAACGCACTTTCTCCTCCGAAACTGTATGGTCCTGAATCGTCCTGCAAAATTAAAGACAACCTGAAGTCAACTATAAAGTCGTTCAGGTTATACTCAGGATGGACATATTTGGTGACAATGTTTTCAACACACCTGTAGTCATTGGTGAGACATTCAATTATCTCCCTGTATATCGAAGTTTTGTTTCCTGATTGTATCCTCAGATACTGTATAAAAACATAAGCCATAGCATAATCGGAATAAACTTTATGCTGATCATAATAGTCCCAGTACAGAAAAGAATTGCCGTCCCTTGTAGGTCCGTTGTAAGATGAATGGTTAAGGATATATATTTTATCTGTCTGAGCACCCTCATACATGTGCTGAGCAGCCATGGCAAGCCCTTCATCTATCCAGCGGTAATAAAGATTGCCGGAATTCCAGTCACCTTCAATAAGAAGATTTCTGTTCGCATGAACCAAATGTTGAAATTCATGAACTATGGTGCTTTTCATACTTGGAAGTTGCATTGATCTTTCTATATACATCAAATCCCTGAAGTTGGATTGAGAGTATTCCTGTTTTGTATAAAAATCAGACCAGGTAATATAACCTGCTGCATATCCGCCTAAGTTCCCGATAAAAATTGAGACAACGCCGTTACCGTCAATGTCGGCAACATCGTAAAAATTGTCTGTAACCAGATAGTAAATGACGGAATCAAATTCATCTACTATGCTCTGTATATTTGAATTCGATATTGTAGAGCCGTCTTCAACCCATATTTCGCAATATGTCCCTACATTCCTGAGCGTTGCAGTAACAGCACGATTGCTGCCGCTTCCAAAGTCATAAACATAAAAAGTATCTTTGTCCCCTAACGAAAATGATTTTACCGGTTCGTGCATCTTTAAATGACGGTTCTTTATGATATCGGGAACCCCGAGGTGTTCGGGAACAGGTGGTCTGAGGTCGCTCCTTAACATTCCTTCAGGAACAGAGTAAGAAGTGCTCAATGGAGAAAGTGTCGGCGCAGTTGTTAATGTTCCTGATGAATTGATATGTTCCCCGTTTACTGAATAGTGGTAAACCAGAACTTTATCTCCTGAAAAAGAAGGACCTTCAAAATCAAGCCTGGAATCAGTTTCACTAGGATCCATGCATCTTCCGCCTCTGCATATTCCAAAAGTTTCAGAACAATTTTCAGCTTCACTCCACTGACCATTTACACACTCCATTACCGAACTTCCATCACATTTTTTACTGCCCGGTTCACAATCTCTCAGGCACCCGCCGGTACTCCATCCGGAGCAGTCGGATTTGCAATGGGCAGTTCCACCGGTAAAACCGAGTTCTGTACAGTCAATAGAGTTCCCGTCACACACTTCATTCCCTTCAACTTTGCCGTTTCCGCAAACTGCGATAGGGATAAAAGAGCTGGTGTCGTCTTCTTCAATATCATCATCTCCAGCTTCTTCCAAATCATTTTCTTCCATGTCGGGAAACTCAATGTCCGGAACTTCAGATATGTCATCTTCATCATGATACTGATCATCGGGATCATTATCGTTGTTAATCTGAGAGTCGTTATCTTTTTTGTTGTCAACATAATCCGCAACAGATTTTAAGGTGACATTTTCACAAGAAGAACAAAAGATTAAAATAAAAAAAAGAAAACAAAGAATTTTTTTCATGGATCACCCCCAATTTATTTCATTATGATTGTAACGACTCAGACGAATCTGTCAATCGAAAAAACAAACTTCTTGCACTGACCGTAAAAACAGTTATTATAGAACTGGATTTATGATCGCCAGAGGTGATATGACAGATAAGAAGAAATTACTTGCCGCAACAAAGATCACATGCTCAAAGTGCGGGAAAGAAGACTTTGTTTCATTTTTTGCGGATGGACATAGGAACTACTTCTGCGAAGAGTGTCTGAAAAGTATGCATCACAATAGAAAAAAAGGAAGAGTCAAGAAGGTTTACGATAAAAGAAAAAAGAGTGATCTTTATGAATTTATATGTGATCTATGTGACTGTTTCAGAAGAGCGACTTATTCCCCTGAAATAATTCAAGGGAAAATATACTGCAAAGAATGTCTTTCAAAAAGGAAACTGGAAGAAAGGAAGAAAAACAGGAAAAACACCACTATAATTGAAAAGTCGGGTTCCATTAAAAAGATTGACGGGTAACTTATTGTCATCTCTTTCTTGACTTGTGCAAAATATTGGATTAAATTGCGAACCTGAGTTGTTTATTGCATTGTTTTTTTGGTAATTTATAAGAATGAGGAGAAATCTGATGAAAATGATCGTAATTTTTTTGACCGCAGTTCTGTTTTTTTCACTTGTATCATGCCGGATGGGCTCAAATGATGTGGGTTCAGTTCTTTTCCCGAAAGATAACGGAAAAGTCATTGCTGAGTTTGACGGTGTTCAAATAACAGACAGATACCTTAACACATATCTTGAACAGTTGAACCCTTATCTTAAAAGCCGTTACAATACACCTGAGAAAAAAGAGGAGCTCTTTTCAAAAATAGTTGAGGGAGAACTTCTTGCAAGATATGCAATTAGACAGGGTGCACTTGAGGACCCAGCTCTTTTATCAAAGATCAAATCAACGATAGCGAGATATCATTCAGGCACAAAAATGAAGATAGAGATAGAGGAAAGTCTCAATATTACTGAAGAAGACATGAGGAAATACTACGAGGAAAACAGTGATACATACAACCAGCCTGAAAAAATAAAAGCAAGCCACATTCTCATTAAAGTTGATGAAAACAGATCGAGAAATGAGGCAAAACAACTTGCTCAAAAAGTATTAAGGAAAGCGAGAAATCTTGATAAAGACCCGAGAAGTTTTAATATGCTCGTTACCAAATACAGTGATGATGAAGGTTCCAAAAGAAGAGGCGGGGACCTTGGTTTTTTTGAAAGAACAGAAGATGGTGGAAAAATGGTAAAAGAATTTTCCGATGCAGCTTTCGCCATTAAAGAAGTGGGTGATTTCAGCGATATAGTTGAAACTGAAAACGGCTTCCACATTATTAAACTTACAGGTAAAAGAGATGCTATAAACAGAAGTTTTGACGATGTTAAGAGAAACATAGAGCAAACTCTTGCCGGAGAAAGGAGAAGATCCGCTTATGAAGACGCGATCGAGAGAATGAAAAAAGAGATGGGCTATAAATTTTATGCTGAAAGAGCTGTTGAAATAGATCTTGGCATAAGTGATGACGTTCAGGGAGCTTCTGATAGATTTGACAGACAAAATCAGAGAAAACAAGCTCCCAGACTGGATAAAGAGCAGATAGAGAAAATGATCAAACAACAGGCTCCTAATTTAAAGGATGCTGTTAAGTCTGAAGAGTAGTTAACGGTTGAAAATCTATATGATCAAAACAACAATTATAATTATTACTTGTTTTTTTTATTTTGCCGTTTTTTCACAGGAGCGACTGATAAACAGAGCTGTTGCAAGAGTTAACAACAGCGTTATTACTCTTTACGACCTTAAAAAGATCGC